>JALYWP010000014.1 GCA_030852655.1 Pseudomonadota bacterium
ACTTCGACAGGCGGCCGCCGCGGTCGAGCAGGTTCTGCTGGCCGCCGGTCCAGGCCGGATGCGTGTTCGGGTCGATGTCGAGGTTCAGCGTGTCGCCGGCCGCGCCATAGGTCGAGCGCGTCTCGTAACTGGTGCCATCGGTCATCACGACCGTGATGGTGTGGTAGTCGGGGTGAATCTTGTCTTTCATCGGTCTTGTCCTTTGGCCGGCGCGGCGCGGCGACCTTCGGCCTGCGTCGATGCGCCTCTTTTGAAAAACGTCAAGCCGCAGCTATTCAGGAAAGCCGCGGCTTCTAAAACGGTCGGCGAGCCTATACATCAGCCGGAATTGAATCACAAGGCTGCGTCAGGCGCATTCCGCGCCGAAACCCGAACCCGAGGAACCGCAACGCGATGGCTTTGACGGCGTCATTCGCCGAAGACCGCAAAAGGCCGCCGCTGCGGCCGCTGCGGCGCATCCTGCCCTATATCCTGCGCTACCCCGTGCTGGTCGTCGCCGCGCTCGTTTCGCTGACCGTCGCCGCGGCCACCACGCTGACGCTTCCGCTCGCCGTCCGCCGCATGATCGACCAGGGCTTCACCAACGCGGATACGACCTTCGTCGCCAATTATTTCACCGTGCTGATCGCCATCGCGGCGATCCTCGCGCTGGCATCCGCCTGCCGCTACTATTTCGTCATCACACTCGGCGAGCGCGTCGTCGCCGATCTGCGCCGCGACGTCTTCAGCCACGTGACGACGCTGTCACCGGCCTTCTTCGACGCAGCACTTTCCGGCGAGATCGTGTCGCGGCTTTCCGCCGACACCACCCAGATAAAATCGGCGGTCGGCGCGACCGCCTCCGTCGCGCTGCGCAACCTCATTCTGGGGCTCGGCGCGGTGGGCATGATGGTCATCACCAGCCCGAAACTGTCGGGGCTGGTGCTTGCCGCAATTCCCCTCGTCGTCCTGCCGCTCGTCGCTTTCGGCCGCTCCGTGCGCCGCAGGGCGCGCCAGGCGCAGGACACGCTTGCCGGCGCCACCGCCTATGCCAGCGAGCAGATATCGTCGGTGCGCACGCTGCAGTCCTTCACCAACGAGAAGCTGGTGACGGGGCGTTTCTCGCGCGCCGTCGAAGCCGCCTTCGATGCGGCGCGCGCCTCGACGCTGGCGCGCGCCGCGCTGACCTTCTTCGCCATCTTCGCGATATTCACCTCGGTGGTCATGGTGCTGTGGTTCGGCTCGCACGATGTCCTGACCGGCGCCATGTCGCCCGGCACGCTCGGCCAGTTCCTCATCTATTCGGTCTTCGCCGCCGGGGCGCTCGGCGCGCTCTCGGAAGTCTGGGGCGAGCTTTCCCAGGCCGCGGGTGCGACCGAACGGCTGACCGAAATCCTCGCCGAACGGCCGGCGGTCGCGCCGCCCGCAAATCCCAAGCCCCTGCCGGCGTCAGGCAAGGGCGCGGTCTTTTTCGACGACGTCACCTTTGCCTATCCGGCGCGCCCCGACCTGCCGGCGCTTCATGACGTCACCTTCCAGGTGAAGCCCGGCGAGACGGTGGCGATCGTCGGACCCTCCGGTGCCGGCAAGAGCACGGTATTCTCGCTGATCCTGCGCTTCTACGATCCCGACAGCGGCAAGGTCGTCATCGATGGCGTCGATATCAGCGAGGCCGATCCGGCCGCCTTGCGGGGCCGCATCGCCATCGTCCCGCAGGACGTCACCATCTTCGCCGCGACGATCCGCGACAACATAGCCTTCGGCCGCCCCGGCGCAGCGGCAACCGACATCGAGCAGGCGGCGAAGGATGCGCTGGCAGACGAGTTCATCGAACGCCTGGAGAACGGCTTAGACACCGAGGTCGGCGAACGCGGCATCACCCTGTCCGGCGGCCAGCGCCAGCGCATCGCCATCGCCCGCGCCATTCTTCGCGACGCGCCGATCCTGCTCCTCGACGAGGCGACATCCGCGCTCGACGCCGGCAGCGAGACGCTGGTCCAGACCGCGCTCGAAAGGCTGATGGAAGGCCGCACCACCATCGTGATCGCACACCGTCTGGCGACCGTCCTCAGCGCCGACCGCATTCTCGTCATGGATGGTGGCCGCATCGTCGAGGAAGGCACACACCAAAGCCTCGTGGCGAAGGGCGGCATCTATGCCGGACTGGCTAGATTGCAGTTCGAGACCGGCGCCGGCGCCTTCAGGGGCGCAGCGGAATAGCCGCCGGTATAGTGCGTGGAGTACCCGCGGTTTACGCCTTGGCGCGATAGCCCATCCGCCTCAGCCAATCCTTGCCGACGCCGCGGTCGCGGATGATCGGCAGCGGGTCCTGGTGATCGAGACGCGAGCACAGCCGGTAGACCTCCAGAGCCTCGGCCGGGAGTTCGCCGCGCTTGTAGAAATACATCGCAGCCGCATAGCGGGTGCGGCCCGACCAGGCCTCGCCGAGCGGTGTGTTGATCAGTTCCCACTGTTCCTGCGTTTCGGTGTCGGCTTCGGTCATCTCAGAAATCCGCCGGCGGGTTCGCGGTGCGCCGATCGAGTTTGACGAAGGGGCGCTGGACGATTTTTGCGCGCTTCATCAGCTTCTCGTATTTCAACTCGCGCAGGGCATAGATCTCGACCCAGAGGTCGTCGTTGACGGTCTCGCCATAGGGCCTGAGGAGGCTTGCGATCGCGATGTTCCTTTTCGCCAGGGGAGACCAGCCGGCGGCGCTGACCAGTCCGACTTCCTTCTTCTTGCGATGATAGACGATGGCATGCTCGGCCGGAATGTTGCCCTCGATCTCGAGCCCGACGAGGATGTGGCGGAGCGTCTTCTTCTTCCGGGCCTCGACAATCGCACGGCGGCCGTTGAAATGGCCCTTGGCCAGGTCGACCATGAAGCCGAGGCCGATCTCGTCGGGCATGCGCGCCCGATCGGACCTCAGCGCATGCTCGGCGGTCGAGAAGTCGGCGTTGGCGACGATCAGCCCGGCTTCCAGGCGAGCACGGTTGAGCGCGGTGTACCCGATGGCGCGGATGCCATGGAGGTGGCCGGCTTCCATCAGCCGGTCCCAGAGGCTGAGCGCAAGCTCGGCCGGTGCGAAAAGCTCGTAGCCGAGATCGCCGGTGAAACCGGTCCGGGATATCGTTACGGTTCCGTTCAGATGTCTGAAATCGGCGAGATCGAAGACCTTGAGCCGCTCGACGCCGTCAAAGCCGGCTGCGCGCAGGACGGCGAAGGAGGTCGGTCCCTGCAGCGCCAGGCCAGCGATCGCCTCGGTCTCTTCCGCCAGGTGAACGTCGTAGCCCATGGCGCTGTCGAGCAGCCAGGGGAGATGCCGCTCCTGGCTGCAAAGCCGGAAGCGGTGCTCCGCCAACCGGAAAAGCGTACCGTCGTCAAGCACATGGCCCTCGTCGTCGCACCATGCGGTGTAGTGGACGCGGCCGGGCCTGAGCTTGGCCACGTCGCGCAGGGTGACGCGGTTTAGGAAGGCTTCGGCTTCGGGCCCCTCGATGCGGTATTTCACCATCGGCGAGATGTCGAACAGCGCGGCCTGGCTGCGGATTGCGAAATACTCCAGTTCTTCGTCCCAAAGCGAATTCGGCGCCCGGTAGCCGGCCCAGTCGTACCAGTCGTTGCGCTTCATCAGCGCGTCGATACGCGGCTGGAAGGGCGTGTCGAGGCGCAGCGTGCGGAAATGGCCTCGCGCGGCGATGCGGGCGGCGTATGGCGAGCTTGTCTTTTTTGGCGTTTTTTTCGCTGTTTCTTCCATGGCCTAGCGTTCCATTGCCATGATGCGGCGGGCGGCATTCAGCCCCGGCGCGCCGGAGACGCCGCCGCCCGGATGCGAGCCGGCGCCGCAGAGATAGAGCCCGTCGACCGGCGTCGAATAGCCCTCGGCGCCGAACACCGGACGCGACATCAGCATCTGGTCCGCCTGCAGTTCCCCGTGATGCCAATGGCCACCCGGCATGCGGTAGCGTTGCTCGATATCGAGGGGGGTGAGAAGCTGGACATGGCGCGTCAGCTTGCCGATGCCGGGCGCGTGCCGTTCAAGCACGTCCATGATTGCCTTGAAGAATTTCGGCTTGCCCTGCTCCCAGCCTTCACGCAACTCGTAGGGCGCGTACTGGACGGTGGCCGACAGGACGCAGGCGCCGTCCGGCGCAAGCGACGGATCGGCCAGCGAAGGAAGCGTGACCTCCATTACGGGTTCGGGCGAAAACGCGCCGTATTTGGAGGGGTTGAAGGCGCGCTCGACATGGTCGGTCGAGGGTGCGATGACGAGGCGCCCGCGATGGCCAGCCTCGTCGACCCCGGAAAACCGCGGCGGACGGTCGAGCGCCAGGTGCAGTTTGGCCGCATCCCCATGATTCCGGATGTTTTTCACCTTGCGCACGAAGCCGGTATCGAGCTCGCGCGGGCCAACCATGTTCAGGAAGGTCGTCTTTGGATCGGCGGCCGACACGATAACGGCACCGGCAATTTCCTCAGCGTTTTCAAGAACAACGCCGGTTGCGCGTCCGTTTTCTACCCGGATTTTGGTCACAACCGCATCCATGCGCAGGATCACGCCCGCTTTGGCGGCGGAAGCGGCCATCGCGGCGACGATCTCGCCCATTCCGCCCTTGGGCACGATCTGCGCACCAGGCTGGCCGCCGACCTGGCCGGCGAGACGGTAATAGAGGCCGAGCAGCGAGGTCGGGGAGCGCGGTCCGAGATGGCTGCCCAGCACCGCGTCGAAGGCCAGCAAGCCCTTCAGGCGATCGTCGGTCAGCTGCTCGTCGAGCAGGTCGGCGACGTTCATCAGGATGACGCGCAGGAAATCGCGCATGTCCTCCCGGCCGAGCTTCTTCAGTGCCCAAGCGGTCTGGCCGAGCGCGAAGGTCTCGGCAAGCGAAGCGCCGCCGCGAAGATCCGGCGGCCGGCGCACGAGAAAGGGCTTCAGGATGCCGGCATAGCGCAAGAGCTGGGCGCGCAGTTCCTTCCACGCCACAGCTTCGGAGTCGGAGGCGCCGGCGAGGCTTTCGCCATAGGCCCCGTCGAGTGTAAGCGGACCGTCCTTAGCCGACAAAGAAATCGACGGAATTGGCGAGGGAAGGACGAAGTTCAACCCGTGCTTTTCCAGTTCGAGCGCCTTCACGACCTCCGGATGGAGGCGGTTCAATATGTGAGCGACGGAGGACACGCGAAAACCCGGCGCGAACTCCTCGGTGCGGGCCGCGCCGCCGAGTTCGGAGGCGGCTTCGAGCAGCAGCACCTTGCGGCCGGATTTCGCCAGCAGGGTCGCGCAGACGAGCCCGTTGTGCCCGCCGCCGATGACGATGACATCAAATGACATCATGGGCCGGGCTCATATGCTTGGTGGGCTTCCTGAGATCGCGCAAAATTTCGCCCGCCGCGTTGCGTCCGGGGGCGCCCATGACGCCGCCGCCGGGATGGGTGGACGAGCCGCACATATAGAGGCCGCCGACCGGCGAGCGGTATTGCGCGTGGCCTGGCACCGGGCGGTTGAAGAGCAACTGGTCGAAGGTCAGTTCGCCCTGGAAAATGTTGCCCTCGGTGAGGCCGACCTCGGCCTCCAGCTCGCGCGGCGTGCGCACCTCCATGTGGATGATTCGATCGCGGAACCCGGGCGAATAGTCTGATATCTGCGAGACGACGGTTTCGGCGAAGGCGTCGCGGTCGGCGTCGGTCCAGTCGCGTCCCTCGACCTTGGGCGGGCAATATTGCACGAAGCAGCTCATGAAGTGCTTGCCCGGCGGCGTCATGGTCGGGTCGAGCGTCGTCGGGATCATCATGTCGAGGAACGGATCGGCCGACCACCGGCCGGCCTTCCAGTCGTCATAGGCGCGCTCCATGCGCTCGACGGAATCGGTGAAATGCATGTCGCCGCGATAGCAGGGCGAATCCTTGGGCAGCGCCGGGAATTCCGGCAGCGAATCCAGCGCGATGTTGACCTTGCCCGACGATCCCCGGATCTTGAAGTTCCTGACCCGGCGCAGGAAGATTTCGGGCAGTTCCTTCTCCGCGACGAGTTTCAGGAAGGTGCGCTTCACGTCGGCGTTGGAGACGACGAGTTTTCCAGTGATCTCTTCGCCGCCGGCGAGCACGACGCCTGTCGCCTTGCCGTCCTTGACCAGCACATGATCCACTTCCGCGCCGGTGCGGATCGTGCCGCCCGATGCCTGGAAGCTTGCCGACAGCGCCCTGGTGATCGCGCCCATGCCGCCGCGCGCATATCCCCAGGCGCCGACCGAGCCGTCGACCTCGCCCATATAGTGGTGGAGCAGCACATAGGCGGTGCCGGGCGACATCGGCCCGAGCGCCGTGCCGATGATGCCGGAGATCGAAAAATTAGCCTTGATGA
>JALYWP010000027.1 GCA_030852655.1 Pseudomonadota bacterium
CCTTCCTGCCGGCAGACGACCGTGTGGATCGGGGAATCGTGCAGCGCGTCGAGCACCGCGAGGTAGGACTCGCCCGGCACGCAGAAGATGCGCTCGACGCCGTTGGCCTCGAGTGCTTCGACGATCAGTTGTCCGCCGGTCCGTGTTCCACGCGCCTTCATTGCTTCTCCAGTTCGGCAAGTATTTCTGCCGTATGCTCGCCGAGCCGCGGCGAGGGCCGGTCGTAGGCGAGCGGCGTTTCGGACAGCCGCATCGGCGAGCGCACCGAGGGCAGCCTGTTGCCGTGGCCGTCCTCGAGATCGAGCCGCATGCCGCGCGCGATCACCTGCGGATCCGAAAACATCTCTCCGATCGTGTTGATCGGGCTTGCCGGGACGCCGGCTGTAGCGAGCTTCGCCAGCAATGCGTCGCGCTCGAACCGCGCCAGCGCGGCGATCATACGCTCGCGAAGGCGCTCGCGATTGGCGACGCGCGCGGCGTTGGTCGCGAAGTCCGCGTCCTGAGGCAGTTCATCGAGGCCGACGACCTTGCAGAATTTCTGGAACTGGCCGTCATTGCCGACGGCGAGGATGAAATGGCCGTCAGCCGCCGGCAGCACCTCATAGGGTGCGATGTTGGGGTGCGCGTTGCCCATCTGCACCGGCGACTTCCCGGAAACGAGGAAATTCAGATTCTGGTTGGCGAGCACGGACACCTGGGCGTCGAAAAGCGCCATGTCGATATGCTGGCCATGGCCGGTCGCCTCGGCGTGGCGAAGTGCTGCCTGGATGGCGATGACGGAATAAAGGCCGCTGAAGAGATCGGTGACCGCGACGCCGACCTTCTGCGGCTCGCCGCCGGCGGGACCGGTGATCGACATCAGGCCCGACATGCCCTGCACGATGAAGTCGTAGCCGGCGCGCGGCGCATAGGGTCCGTCCTGGCCGAAGCCGGTGATCGAGCAATAGACGAGCTTGGGGTTGAGTGCGTTCAGGCTCTCATAGTCGAGCCCGTATTTCTTCAGCCCGCCGAGCTTGAAGTTCTCGATCAGCACGTCGGCCGTCGCGACCAGCTTGCGGATGGTCTCGGCGCCTTCGGGCGTCGAGAAATCGACCGCGATCGAGCGCTTGCCGCGGTTGCAGGCGTGGTAGTAGGCCGCCGACAGGTTCTCGCCGTCCTGCCCGGTGACGAAGGGCGGTCCCCATTTACGCGTATCGTCGCCGCCCTCGGGATTCTCGACCTTGATCACGTCGGCACCGAGGTCGGCAAGCATCTGCCCGGCCCAGGGGCCGGCAAGGATGCGGGCGAGTTCGATGACACGAACGCCGTGAAGCGGAGGTTTGGACATGGGCAAGGTCTACATTGTTCGGCTCATCTATCAGGTCTGCGTGCCGGATGTAACCGCGTAGCGATGGTCCAGCGCCCGGCCTATTTGCGAAGCGTGGCTTCCACCCATCCCGCAAAATCCGCCATGATCGCGTCCCGATTCAACTCGTTCAGGCTTTCATGGCGGGTTTCGGCGTAAACCGTTGAAACCAGATTCGAAAAACCCATCCGCCGCAACCGTCCGGCGAGTCGAGTAACCGCCTTGCCGCCACCGGTCGCCGGGTCGGCCGCCCCTCCGACGAGGTTGATTGGCAGGTCGCGGCGGATATCGGAGAAGTTGCGGTCGTCGGCGCCGAAAAAGATCAAGCCGAACAGATCCTGCCAGAGCGCCACCGACGCATCGAAGCCGCAAAGCGGATCGTCGATGTATTTTCTGACCTCAGCCGGATCGCGCGACAGCCAGTCGAACGGCGTCTCGTGGCCCGGTACTTGCCTGGCCCATGCCCGGAAGGTGAGGCGGGGAATCAGGCGCGACGGCACGTCGGAACCGAGCCGGAATTTTTCCCAGGCAAGGATCGCCTGGGCCGCGCGAGCTTCGAGGCCGGCAGAGAAGTTCGCGTTCCAGATTGCCGCCGCGTGCACGCTGGCCGGATGGCGCAGCACATGGTTGAGTGCAATCAGCCCACCCATCGAATGGCCGAAGACGATCACCGGCAGGCCGGGATGCTCGACCCCGATCAGTTCGTGGACGGCGGCAACGTCGGCCAGCACCTTGTCCCGGCCGTTCGGTGTGCCGAAACGCCCGGGCGGCGCGTCGGGCGCGGTGGTCAAGCCGTGGCCGCGATGGTCGTGGGCGTAGCTGTGGATGCCGCGCTCGGCGAGGAAATCGGCGAAGCGCTCGTAGCGCCCGGCATGTTCGGCAAGGCCGTGGTTGATCTGCACCACCGCGCGGGCCGGGGCGCTGGCGAGGCGCGTGTAGAGATTGATCGACGCGCCGGTCGGCGAAGTGACAGGTCTCTGGTCGTCGAACGACATTTTACCTCCCGCCGGCGCACTGTTGGGCACCGGCGGAATGGCGTCAAGCGAAACGACCCGGGCCGCTGTACTGCGCGGGTCGTTTGTCGGCATGCCCGCTGCCCGAAGGCGGCGGCCGGATGGCGGTCGCGCTAGCGGCAGCGACCCGAATGGATGATCCTGTATCCTTCGACGCGCGCCAGGCAGCCATTCGTGAAGGTCCGCGCGCGGCCGTTGCGGACCGCGCAAACCCTGGCGACTTCCATAGTGCACTGGCGGCTTGGGCGGCACTGGCCCTGCGCGACCACCCGGAAGCCGTCGGCCCGCGCCATGCAGGCGTTGGCGAAGGTACGCTGCCGGTCGCCGCGCTGGCCGCAGACTGGGCGATAATCCATCGTGCATGCCTGCGGTCCGCGCGGAGGCGGAGGCTGATCCACCACCACCGTGCATGCCGAAACAACGCCGGCAATCAGCAGCAGGAGCGCTGCGGGCAAGAAAAGAACTCGTCGCGTCATGACTTCTCTCCCTTCGGACTTGATTTCCGTATTAGCCCGCGCCGCGTCAGGGACGCCTGCTCGACGACGCTTCGGTCGATACCTGATAGGCCCAGCGCACCAGCCACCAGGCCGCGCTGCCAGTGGCCATGCCGAGCAGGTAGATGGCGATGAAGAGGAAGGTGAGCGGCATGGTGAAGCGGAAGCCGAGGAAGCCGACGGTCACGCTCTGGAGATTCTGCAGGGCAAAGATCAGGATCACGGCTGCAAGGATCACGACCAGACCGATGTTGAACCAGCGCACGTCAAGCCTCTCCGGGGTCAGCCTTCTCGAAGGCGTTGGATTTCATCCAATGTCCAGCCAATCCGGGAGCTGGCCCGCTGTTGCGTGAGCAGCACAGTCAAGAAAACGCCCGACCTCTGCTCTCAGGAACGCAAGTATCCGCAATATTAATCGGCCTGTACTATGCGGGGCACCTGTGTTCCTGTAAAGGAAAATCGGCTCTCGCGCTGGCGGCAGGACGGCCGTCCGGCCGCCCTTGCGGGGAGGCGGCCACATCCTATATTCCCCTTCGACCGTATCGCCGGCATCCTGGCGTCCCCCACAGCCAAGGCTCTCCATGCATCCGGCCATCTCCATCTCCAACCTCTCCAAGACCTATGCCTCGGGGTTCGAGGCGCTGAAGGGCGTCGACCTCGAGATCGAGCATGGCGAGATTTTTGCGCTGCTCGGTCCGAACGGCGCCGGCAAATCCACGCTGATCAACATCGTCTGCGGCATCGTCAATCCCGGCGAAGGCAGGGTGCTGGCGGACGGACACGACATCGTCTCCGACTTCCGCGCCGCGCGCTCGCTGATCGGGCTGGTGCCGCAGGAACTGACTACCGACGCCTTCGAGACGGTTTGGGCGACCGCCAGTTTCAGCCGCGGCCTGTTCGGCAAGCCGAAGAATCCTGCTCATATCGAAAAGGTCCTGAGGGACCTTTCCCTGTGGGAGAAGAAGGACAACAAGATCATGACGCTGTCGGGCGGCATGAAGCGGCGCGTCATGATCGCCAAGGCGCTCTCCCACGAGCCGCGCATCCTCTTCCTCGACGAGCCGTCCGCCGGCGTCGACGTCGAACTGCGCCGCGACATGTGGGAAGTGGTGCGCCGACTGCGCGACTCCGGCGTCACCATCATCCTGACGACCCATTATATCGAGGAAGCCGAGGAGATGGCCGACCGCGTTGGCGTCATCAACAAGGGCAGGATCGTCCTGGTCGAGGAGAAGTCCGCGCTGATGCGCAAGCTCGGCAAGAAGGAATTGACGCTGCAATTGCAGGCGCCGCTCGATCGCATCCCGGAAAGCCTCTCGGCATTCTCGCTGGAGCTCTCCGCCTCCGGCGGCGAACTGACCTATGTCTACGATACGCAGGGCGAACGTACCGGGATCACGGGACTGTTCAAGGCGCTGGAGGCCGAAGGCATCCGCTTCAGCGACTTGTCGACGACGCAGAGCTCGCTGGAGGAAATCTTCGTCAACCTCGTGAGCACGCGGTCATGAACTTTCATGCGGTGAAGGCGATCTACCGGTTCGAGATGGCGCGCACCTTGCGCACGCTCCTGCAGAGCGTCGTGTCGCCGGTCGTCTCGACCTCGCTCTATTTCGTCGTCTTCGGCGCGGCGATCGGCTCGCGCATCAGCGAGGTCGGCGGCGTCAGCTATGGCGCCTTCATCGTGCCGGGCCTCATCATGCTGTCCGTGCTCACCCAGAGCATCTCGAACGGTTCCTTCGGCATATACTTTCCGAAATTTGTCGGCACGATCTACGAACTCCTCTCCGCGCCGGTCTCCTTCATCGAGATCGTCATGGCCTATGTCGGGGCGGCCGCGACGAAGTCGATCATGATCGGGCTGATCATCCTGGCGACCGCCCATCTGTTCGTTGCGATCGAGATCAAGCACCCGTTCTTCATGCTGCTCTTCCTCGTGCTGACGGCGGTCACCTTCGCTCTGTTCGGCTTCATCATCGGCATCTGGGCCGACAATTTCGAGAAGCTGCAGCTCATCCCGCTGCTCGTGGTGACGCCGCTCACCTTCCTCGGCGGCAGTTTCTATTCGATCGACATGCTGCCGCCGGTCTGGCAGACGATCAGCCTGTTCAACCCGGTCCTCTACCTGGTGTCGGGTTTCCGCTGGAGCTTTTTCGGGCAGGCCGACGTCAACATCGCCGTCAGCCTCGGCATGACGCTCTTCTTCCTCGCCGCATGCCTGGTCGCCATCTGGTGGGTTTTCAGGACCGGCTGGCGCATCAAGACCTGACACCGGCCGCTGCGGCCCCATTGCCGTTGGAGCCGCCATCGCCTACATAGCGCGCAACTCTCCATCCAGATCAGGGATACCGCGCGCGTGGCACGCCAGTTCATCTATCACATGGCCGGGCT
>JALYWP010000075.1 GCA_030852655.1 Pseudomonadota bacterium
CTTCACGAAAGCGGATGCCCGACGCTGGGCGGCCGAGTTCAATTCCTGGGACATTGTCGACGGCGTGTCGGACTTCTTCGTCGACACCGACCACTGCCGCGAACTGATTGCGGAATTCGCGGTGGACGAGCGCGAATTCGTGCGCCGTGCGGCTTTCGCCATGATCGCCAGGGCTGTCGTTCACCGCAAGAAGGAGGCGGACGCGACATTTGTCGCCTTACTCCCGCAGATCAGGGCCCATTCGAAAGACGACCGCAACTTCGTCAAGAAGTCTGTCAGTTGGGCGCTGCGCTCGATCGGCAAGCGCAATATGAATCTCAACGAGTCAGCGCTCGAATTGGCCGAAAAGCTCGCGACTTCGGAAAACCGCACCGCACGCTGGACCGGCAAGCAAGCGATCCGCGATCTCACCGGCGAGAAGACGCGGGCGAGGCTGGAGAAGAAAGCGAAATCGCCCGCCAAGGCATAGATTCAGATGCCGGCCCCGGCGTGCACGTTGCCTTCCTTGTCGACGGCCATGTAGTCGAGCGGCATTTGGGTCGTGTATTTGATCTGCTCCATCGCGAATGACGAGGACACGTCGCGAATCTCGATCTTGGCGATCAGGCGCTTGTAGAAGGCGTCATAGGCGGCGATGTCTGGAACCACAACACGCAGCAGATAGTCCACGTCGCCGCTCATCCGGTAGAATTCGACCACTTCGGGGAAGTCCTGGATGACTTCCGAGAAGCGGCGCAGCCATTCGTTGCTGTGCACGTTGGTCCGGATGGACACGAAAACCGTTACGCGCGCGTTGATCTTCACCGGGTCGAGGATGGCGACGCGGCGCTTGATGACGCCCTCCTCCTCCAGCTTCTGGATCCGCCGCCAGCACGGCGTCGTCGACAGGCCCACCTTTTTTGCGACGTCGGCCACGGCGAGCGTGGCGTCCTCCTGCAGCAGGCGCAGTATCTTGCGGTCAAGGCGGTCCATGGAAGGCTCCAGCGGGAATGTCTGGCTATTTTCCCAGCATTTCAGGGGGTTCACAAGAACGAAATTCTCCTCAACGGGCCTATTGTGGGTCTGATTTGCTCCGGCATGCCGCCATTCGACTGCGGATTTCCGTTCTCAGGAAAGGCAGCAAATCCATTTCAAACCACGGGTTCTTCTTCAGCCAGCCGGTGTTGCGCCAGGAAGGATGCGGCAGCGGCAGCACAAACGGTCGCGCCGATGCCGCAAAAATGGTGCGCCAGTGCCGGACCGTTTCCGTGAGCGATCCGCGCCGCGTCTCGCCCATGTGCCAGGCCTGCGCATAGATGCCGATGGTCAGCACCAGTTCGATCTGCGGCATCAGCGCCATCAGCGGCGCACGCCAGGCCGGCGCGCATTCGCGGCGCGGTGGCAGGTCGGCGCCCCTGGCATCCTGGCCGGGGAAGCAGAAACCCATCGGCACGATGGCAAAATTCCTAGTGTCGTAGAATTCGTCCCCGGTCACGCCGAGCCAGTCGCGCAGGCGGTCGCCCGAGGCGTCGGTGAACGGCATGCCGGACAGATGCACCTTGGTGCCCGGCGCCTGGCTGGCGATGAGGATGCGCGCCTGCGAGGACGGCACGAACACCGGGCGCGGCTCATGTGGCAGCGGACGCCCCACAGGATGGTCGACACAGACGCGGCAGGCGCGAACGCGCCGCGTAAGATCGTCCAGGCTTTCCGGCATGGTCAGGCGGAGGCGCTCGGCCGGGCGGCCAGCGCGCGATGCCAGCGGATGACGTTGGTGAATTCGTCGGGAACCGCCATGCGCGCCGGTTTCATGAAGTCGATGGCCACCAGCCCGGTGATGTCGGCGACCGAAAATTCGTCGCCGGCGGCGAATTCGCGTTGCGCGAGTTCCGCATCCAGCAGGGCGAGGAAATCCAGCGCCTTGGATTTGTTGGCCTCGCCCCATTCGGGCATCTGCGGCACTTCCCATTCCTTCATCGCCGGATGAATGTGGCGGAAGGCATGGCTGACCGGCATGAAGAGGTTGAGTTCGATGCGGCGCTGCCACATTTCGACAATGGCCTTGCCGAGCGCACCGCGCCCGAACAGCGCCGGCTCGGGGTGGGTTTCCTCGAAATAACGGCAGATGGCAACCGACTCGGTAAGCACCGTGCCCCCGTCGAGTTCGAGCACCGGCAGACGGCGCAGCGGATTGCGCGCGGCAACCTCGCCGCCACGATGTTCCATCGCCCCCATGTCGACAGGCACGAGCGGCACCGAGATGCCCTTCTCGGCGAGAAAGATGCGCACGCGGCGTGGATTGGGCGCCCTGCCCCCGTCATAAAGCTTCATGACCGACATATAGCGCCTGCGTCAGAAAAGTCGAAGCGTACGGCGCAACCAATCGAGGATGCCGCCAGGTGTCGCATGCTTGCTCTCCGCCATGCCGCCATGCATGGCGCGCCAGTCGCGCGGCCGCTCGAACGAACCGGCCCAAAGCCCGACGCTTTTCCGGCGCGCCGCCTCCTCCTCGGCCTCGTAATCGCCATAGGCGACCGCCCAGCCGGCTTCGACCTGGCCACGATTGAGATCGGTGCCGCCGGCGGTGCAGGTCGCGAGCAGCCGGCCGTATTTGTCGCGTTCCCAGCCGGAACATAAGACCTGCCGGCCGCCGATCAGCGCGGAGAGGGATTCACGGGCCCGCTTGCCACAGGGATAGTCTGCGCCATTGCTGCGGCAGATCTGGTCGAATTCCGGCGCGTCGATGCCGAGCAACCTGATGCGCTCTGCGCCCAGCGTGATGGAATCGCCGTCATTGACGATGACACGGCCTTCGAGATTACGCATCTCTGCCGGATCGAGCCGGGCTGCGAGCAGGATGAGCAGGCCAAGGATCGCAGCCGCGAGCAGCCAGTCCCAAAGCCTGCGCCACCGACTGCGGGGACGTGCCTCCACCTGCCTCCAGCGGCGCCTGGGGCGTATCCCGCGCAACTATGCCGCGCGGAGCGTCGGAATATTGCTGACGTCGACCTCACGCTCCGCATGCCATGCGTCGTAAGCAGCCTGCATGCGCAGCCATACCGCAGCCCCGTCGCCGAACATCTTGCCCAGGCGTGCTGCAATGGCAGGCGAAACGGGCTTTCTCTCCCGAAGGATGTCATAGAGTTGCTGGCGGGAGATACCGAGCAGGTTTGCTATTTCCACCTTGGACTTTCCGGTTGCCGGTATGATGTCGTCAAGAAGCGCGCCGGGGTGGGACGGGCAGCGCACCATCGGACGCATCGGCTTGTACTCGTTCATAGACCAATCTTCTCCAGGTCGCGCCGCATTCAATTGTATTGCTCGAAGTCGACACGAGCGGCGTCATTGCCGTCAAACTCGAATGTGATGCACCATGGACCGTTGACGTGGACGATGTAGCGGGTCGGGCTAAAGCACCTCAAGGGGAATGAAAGTCGAAACCAGGCAGGTTCATTTCTTCCGGCCCTGCTGCTACCGCCAGACGGTCAAGACGAACCAGAGCGCGCTTATGCATTTTAGCATCGATCTTCGCGGACTTTCCGGTCTGGAACAGTTCTGCCAGCGCCTTGCTCCTGAACGACGTGATCAAGCCATGTGTAAGCCGTCTGCTGACACTTAGTCAAGATTGGTAAGCAGATGGCTTACGTCCTCTCGTCATGCCTCGCAGCCACACGAGGCATTCTCGGCATATGGCAAACAGTCTCTTAATCATTCCGCCGTAGCTTGCCGGCTGGCGTGTGTCGGTTGTGCAAGTTGAAGTTTCATGCCGTTGCTAGGGTCAAACACGGCGGGCAGGATCATTGTGGACCGCAGGAAACCGCACCGCAACAGCGAGGTGGCGCGGGCGGTCAGGAAGACGCGCGACCAGCTTGCCAATCAACCCGGCAACCTCAGCTTCGATCGCGAACTCCTGAAGCTCCACGCGCGTTCGATGGCCAATGTCGCCATCGCCATTCCCGTGATGGTGCTGGCGATTGCCGCCGCCGGCCTCTATGCCGGTATGAAGGACCAAATTCTCGCCTGGACGCTGATCGCGCTGGCCGGCTACGGGGCGCTGGCGCTCGTCGCGCGAAGCGCCGACCGGACGGAGACTGCGCTGCTGCACGTCGAGACGACGCGGCGCACCTTCCTGATCGCGCACTTCGCCAGCGGCCTTGGCTGGATCTATTTCGCGCTGATCGGCTGCGACGGATGCCAGCTCGACCAGTTCACGACCATCAAGGCGATCGTGCTTTTGCTCGCCATCGCGGCTACCGCACTGATCGCCTCTGCGCTGCGCGGCGCGCTTGCCGCGACCTTCGCGCTGCCGGTCGCCGCCTATGTCTTCCTGACCGCACATCTCTGGACGCCGCTGGAAATCCTGACGACGGTGCTGCTTGTCGTGTCGCTGCCCTTCTTCGCCGTGGTGGCGGGGCGAATGAACCGCTTCTCGCTGATGCTCTTGTCGTTCCGGTCGGAGAAGGACGCGCTGATCGCCGAGCTCGACACCGCCAAATCCATGTCGGACGAGGCCCGACACCGCGCCGAGGAAGCGAACATGGCCAAGTCGCGTTTCCTCGCCTCCATGAGCCATGAACTGAGGACGCCGCTCAACGCCATCCTCGGTTTCTCCGAGGTGATGGGAAACGAAGTGCTCGGCCCGATGGAGAACGAGACCTACCGCCAATACGCCAGAGACATACACCTCTCCGGCCAGCATCTGCTCGACCTGATCAACGAGATTCTCGACCTCTCGCGCATCGAGGCCGGCCGCTACAAGCTGAACGAAGAGCCGTGCGTGATGACGGCGATCGTCGAGGATTGCTGCCATTTGATGGAACTCAAGGCGCGCAACAAAGATATCCGCATCGTGCAGCGGTTCGAGACGGATCTGCCAAGGCTGCTCGCCGACGAGCGCGCGGTACGGCAGGTCACGCTGAACCTTCTGTCCAACGCGGTGAAGTTCGCGACCCCCGGCACCGAAGTGCTGGTGCGCGTCGGCTGGACCGCAGGCGGCGGTCAGTACATCTCCGTGAAGGACGCCGGCCCCGGCATCCCGGCCGATGAGATCCCGATCGTGCTGTCGACTTTCGGCCAGGGCTCGGTCGCCATCAAGAGCGCGGAGCAGGGCACCGGCCTTGGCTTGCCGATCGTGCAAGGGCTGATCGCCCTGCACGGCGGCGAATTCGAATTGCGTTCCAAGCTGCGCGAGGGCACCGAGGCAATCGTCATCTTCCCTCCATCGCGCGTGATGGAAGCGTTGCCCGCCGTGCCCACCCCAAGAGCGGCGGTCGCAAAACGGGGCTGAGTGCAATCTGAAAGATCGCGACGCGCTTTAGGCACGCACCGCG
>JALYWP010000093.1 GCA_030852655.1 Pseudomonadota bacterium
CATGTATTCATGTAGCCGTTTTCGCACCGATCTACAATCGATCGGCCAGCGCGGCCAGCGCCGCCTCGACCTCGGCCGGCGTACCGATCGCGGCGGTGGCGATGCCGCGATCGATGCGGCGGGCAAGGCCCGACAGCACCTTGCCGGAGCCGACTTCATAAAGCGTGGTGACGCCGTTGGCGCCGAACCATTCGATCGTCACGCGCCAGCGCACGCGACCAGTCACCTGCTCGACCAGCCGCCTGGCGATCTCGTCGGGATCGCTGAGCGGCGCAACGGCCACGTTCGAGACGACAGGCACGACCGGCGCGTTCTTAGTCACCTTTGCCAGTGCCTCGCGCATGGCGTCGGCGGCAGGCGACATCAGCGCGGAATGGAAAGGTGCTGAAACCTGCAGCATGAGCGCGCGCTTGGCCCCCTTCTCGGTGCAGAGCTTGGCGGCGCGCTCGACGGCCGCCTTCTCCCCGGAAATCACGAGCTGGCCGCCGCCATTGTCGTTGGCGATCTGGCAGACCGAGCCGGACCCGGCTTCCGCGCAGGCCGCGGCCACGTCGGGCTCATCCAGGCCGATGATCGCCGCCATGGCGCCGATGCCGGCCGGCACCGCCGCCTGCATGGCGTTGCCGCGGATGCGCAACAGCCTTGCCGCATCGCCGACCGAGAACATGCCGGCGGCGGCGAGTGCGGAATATTCGCCGAGCGAGTGGCCGGCCACATAGGCGACCCTGTCCTTCAGCACGAGGCCTCGCGATTCGAGCGCGCGGATGGCCGCCATCGACACCGCCATCAGCGCCGGCTGTGCGTTGGCTGTCAGCGTCAGCGTCTCCTCGGGACCCTCCCAGATCAGCTTCGACAGTTTTTCCCCAAGCGCGTCGTCGACCTCGTCGAACACTTTGCGGGCTTCCGGATACACATCGGCAAGATCCTTGCCCATGCCGACTGCCTGGCTGCCCTGCCCTGGAAAGGTGAACGAGATGGCCATTCTTGAGGTCCTTTCGTTGTGACGATTGCCTGTGAAACAGGCAGCTCGACCAAGTCAAGGGCAGTCGCAGGCCGCCCGGCATTCATGTAGCTGGAAAAGCGAACGAAAAAATTGACGCCGGCTTCTCAATTCCGACACAGGGAGTCCCTCTTTGTGAAGGAACCATGACAGTTGAGTGACGTTTATTCGCGCATCGAGGACTTGTGAGTGGCAACGCAGAATACGGACATAACGCCGGCGCCGGAAACGAAGAACGCCGGGCGCCGGAAGCTCCGCTGGCGCGGGGGCCGTGTGCTCGAACGCGCCGGATCGGCCGCCATTACGGTGGTGACCGCGGCGATTCTGGTCTTTCTGGTCGAACTTACGGCGCGCGGCTCGCTGCAGTCGACGCTCGATTTTTTCCAGCAGCCGTTCCGCCCCGGCTGGACGACCGTAATCCTGTTTACCCTGCTTCTCGTGGGCTTCGACGCACTGTTCGGGCGGCGCCACAATGGCGTGCTTTTCATCGCCCCGCTGGCGCTGCTGCTTGCGGCAATCGGCCACCAGAAGTCGCTCTACCTGGGCGACCCGCTCTATCCCACCGACTTCCTCTATTCGCGCCAGATCATGGAGCTGGCCCCGCTTCTGGTGCGTGAGCGGCCATTCACCGCCGCCGCCATCGCGGTTGGCGGCGTGGCGGCGATCTTCCTGCTCACCATGCTCTGGCGCTACTGGCGCCGGCGCTTTCCGCCGATCCGCTGGCGCATGCGCGTGGCGAGGCTGGCCGTCGTGCTGCCGGCGCTGGCCTTCTTCGTCTCGATCATGGACTTCGCCACATTCTCCTGGACCCGCGACCGGCTGCAGATCATCCCGATCATGTGGGACCAGAAGGAGAATTACGCCTCGAACGGCTTCGCCATCGCGTTTGCGCTCAATGTCCCGATGGCCAAGGTCAAGGAACCGCCGAGCTACGAGGACGAGGTGCTCGACGCCATCCGGCCAGGGCCCGGCGGCATTTCCATGCCTGAGGACAAGCCCGACATCATCATGGTGATGAGCGAATCCTTCTGGGACCCGACGCTGTTGCCCAGGACCACGATCACGCCTGATCCGATGCCGACCGTGCGCGCCGTGCGATCCGGCTCGATGTTCTCGCCGGAATTCGGCGGCATGACTGCCAATGTCGAGTTCGAGGCGCTGACCGGGTTCTCCAACGCCTTCCTGCCCTATGGGAGCATTCCCTATCAGCAATATGTGCGCGGGGCGCTGCCGTCGCTGGCCGGCTTCTTCCGCGCAGAGGGCTACCAGACCACCGCGATCCATCCGTTCGAGGGCTGGTTCTGGAATCGCGAGCACGTCTACGACGCCTTCGGCTTCGACCGCTTCCTCTCGATCGAGAAGCTGCCGCCGATGGCGTCACGCGGGCAACTGGTCTCGGACGAGGCGCTGACCGACGAGATCATAAAGCGCGCCGACGCGACCGAGCGGCCCTTCTTCACCTTCGCCGTCAGCCTACAGGGACATGGGCCCTATGAGCCGAACCGCTACCGCGACGCCCGGATCGAGGTGGATTCGGTCGCGAATTACTGGACGCGCCAGTCGATCCGTTCCTATGCCGAGGGGATCGCCGATGCCGACCGCAGCCTGAAGCGTCTGATGGACTGGGCCAGCAAGCGCGACCGGCACACGGTGATCGTCTTCTTCGGCGACCACCTGCCGCCGCTGAATCGCGGCTATACGGCAACAGGCTTCATGGAGGAGCCGGTACCCGAGAGGCGCGAGTCGCCCGAGGCGCTGGCAAAGCACCGCGAGACGCCGCTGGTCGTGTGGTCGAACAGGACCGGCGCGATGAAGGATGTCGGCTCGATCAGCCCGGCGCTCATCCCGCTGAAACTCTTCCAGGCCGCCGGCATCGACCACCCCTACTACACAGGGTTCCTCGGGCGCGTGGACGCCAAATACGACGTCATCGAACGCCACGTCCTGATCTCGCCCGACGGCGCGACGCCGGACTGGTCGCGGGAAAAACTGATCGATCCGCTGATCAACGATTTCCGCCTGCTGCAGTACGACGCGCTGTTCGGCAAGCAGCGGACGGTGCCGCGCTTCTTCCCCAATATGCCCAAGCCGGCGGGGGTATGAGGGGCGGACGCGGCATCAATTCGCGCGGCAGGCGCCGGACTTGCCATTCCCGCCCTTCCCCTATATAGCCCGCTGCAATCTGCCGGTCCTGCTGGGGGCTGAACGGAGGGTTGGGGGTTCTACCTCCGCATGAAGCCGCAAGCGCTTCGGCCTCCCGTGTCTCCGCTCTCGACCGTCTCGTAGATGCGCCTTTCTCTCCCGTCCGCAGGACGGGTCAGACAAGTTGCAGAGGCTTAGCCGCGGGAACCGGACAGGGACGTGAAACGAAAGGCAAAGAGAACAATGGCACTTTACGAGCATGTGTTCCTTGCCCGGCAGGATCTGTCGCAGCAGCAGGTCGATGCGCTTGTCGAGCAGTACAAGGGCGTCATCACCGCTGGCGGCGGCAGCGTTGGCCGGGTCGAGAACTGGGGACTGAAGTCCCTCACCTACCGGGTCAACAAGAACCGGAAGGCATACTACACCCTCATGGACCTCACCTGCCCGCCGGCGGCGTTGAAGGAGATGGAGCGCCAGATGGGCCTCTCCGAAGACGTGCTGCGCTTCATGACCATCAAGGTCGATGCGCATGAGGAAGGCGTATCCGCCATGATGCAGAAGCGCGAAGAGCGCTCGGAGCGCGGCGATCGCGGCTTCGGCGACCGCGGCCCGCGCAGCTTCGGCGACCGCGACCGTGGCGATCGTGGTCCCCGCCGTCCGCGTGAAGCTGCTGAAGGAGCTGCAGAATAATGGTCGACATCAACCAGATCCCGACCCGGCGTCCATTCCACCGCCGCCGCAAGACCTGCCCGTTCTCCGGCGCCAACGCTCCGAAGATCGACTACAAGGACGTGCGCCTGCTGCAGCGCTACATTTCCGAGCGCGGCAAGATCGTGCCGTCGCGCATCACGGCGGTCAGCCAGAAGAAGCAGCGCGAACTCGCCAAGGCGATCAAGCGCGCCCGTTTCCTGGCGCTGCTGCCCTACGTCGTAAAGTAGGACGAATTCCGGCGCGGGTTCTGCCCGCGCCGGCCCCCCCGCGGCGGGCGCGGGCAGGCGGAACAGCAAATCCCGAGTTGGGCGTCTGATTTGCCCGTGATCCTCCGAAAGCCTGCAATTTTTCGGATCATGGCCGCCCTAACTGCCGGACAGGCAGGACAGCGAAACCGGCGCCAAGGCGCATTTCTCTTCCTGACCTCGTCTTTTGATCAGCGCCTTCGGGCGATTTCGCCCCCTTGGGGCATCGAAAGGACAGAACCATGGAAGTCATTCTTCTCGAACGCATTTCCCGCCTCGGCCAGATGGGCGAGACGGTAAAAGTCAGGGACGGCTACGCGCGCAACTTCCTGCTGCCGCAGGGCAAGGCGCTGCGCGCCAACGAAGCCAACAAGAAGAAGTTCGAGGGCCAGCGCGCCCAGCTCGAGGCACGCAACCTCGAGCGCAGGGAGGAAGCCTCCAAGGTCGCCGAGACGCTCGACGGCAAGAGCTTTGTCGCTGTGCGCTCGGCCGGCGAAACCGGCCAGCTCTACGGCTCGGTCTCGACGCGCGACATCGCCGAGCTGATCACCGCCGAGGGCTTCTCGATCAACCGCAACCAGATCCAGCTCAATCATCCCATCAAGACGATCGGGCTCACCAATGTCGCGATCGCGCTGCATCCCGAGGTTGAGGTCACGATCACGCTGAACATCGCCCGCACGGCCGACGAGGCCGAGCGCCAAGCGCAGGGCGAGACGCTGACCACCGCGGAAGCCATCTACGGCGAGGACATCAACGAGAATGCCCGCCCCGACGCGTTTTTCGACCCGAATGCGGACGAAGCGGCCGACGAAGAAGCCTGATTTTCCAAGCGTCTCCAACAAGAGCCCGGGCGCCGCCCGGGCTTTTTTTCGTTTCGGCCGCGGATTTTCCGGTTCGGATTTCATCCTGGCTCCAGACGAGACTGGTATGATCGCTTGGCCACTTTTTATGCCAGGCGGAACTTTTCAAACCGCAAAGGATTAGGCACAATTATCGACCATTCCACTGGATCGCCTGCATCCACCTGGATGCATGGGCGACCCGGCACTTTTGATTGAGCGTTGGAGCCGGCAAGACCACCTGTCGTTTCGATGCTTGAAATGGGGTGTTGCCGTGAACAAACTGTTGCAGCGTGTCGTCGCCGGCCTGGTTCGCACCGGCAATCTTAGCATCACCGGGCCGAACGGTCTGACCCACACATTCGGCGACGGAACCGGCGATCCCGTCCACATCGTCATCAAATCCACCTCGGCCGAGCGCGCCATCGCCTTCGATCCGATGCTCGCCGCTCCCGAAGCCTTCATGGACGGCGACCTCGACATCGTGGAGGGCGATACGCTCGACCTCTTGCGCGTCGTTTTCCAGAACATGGGGCCGGGCGGCATCGACGCCATGTGGTCGAAGGCGATCGAAGGCGTGCGCCATGCCTTCCGCCGCCTGCACCAGGTGAACACCGCCGTGCGTTCCAAGCGCAATGTGCAGCGCCATTACGACCTGTCGGGCGAACTCTACAGGCTCTTCCTCGACGACGACATGCAGTATTCCTGCGCCTATTTCGAGCGACCCGACATGACGCTCGAGGAGGCGCAGGCAGCCAAGAAGCGCCATATCGCCGCCAAGCTGCAGATGAAGCCCGGCCACAGCGTGCTCGACATCGGCTCGGGCTGGGGCGGGCTCGGACTCTACCTCGCCAGGACCTTCGAGGCCGAGGTGCTCGGCGTCACCCTGTCGACCGAACAGCATGCGGTCGCGACCGAACGCGCCCAGGCCGAGCATCTCGACAATCATGCGCATTTCGAGATCAGGGACTACCGCGACATTTCCGAGCGCTTCGACCGCATCGTGTCGGTCGGCATGTTCGAGCATGTCGGCCTCAACCACTACCGCACCTTCTTCGACAAATGCGCGCAGATGCTGAAGCCGGACGGCGTCATGCTCCTGCACACGATCGGCCGCAGCGGCCCGCCCTATGCGACCAGCGCCTTCATCCGCAAATACATCTTTCCGGGCGGCTATATCCCCGCCCTTTCGGAGATCATGCCGGTGATCGAAAAGTCCGGCCTCGTCGCCAGCGACATAGAGGTCCTGCGGCTGCACTATGCCGAGACGCTGAAGAACTGGCGGCAACGCTTCCTCGCCAACCGCGACCGGGCCAAGGAAATCTACGACGAGCGCTTCTGCCGCATGTGGGATTTCTACCTAGCCGGCTCGGAGGCAGCTTTCCGCTGGCAGGATCTGGTGGTTTTCCAGATCCAGCTGACGCGCAGGAACGACACGGTGCCGATCACCCGCGGCTATATCGAGAAATGCGAGAAGGCGCTGGCGCTGTACGGCGCCGCCCACGGGCCGGAACTGAAGGCGGACAGGATAAAGGCCGAGAGACCGAAACCGAAGAAGGCGGCAACCGCCCGGCGCAGCAAGGTCGAGAAGAAGGCGTGAACCAGGCAGGCGGGCGAGGACACGCCCCTCACCACGCCTCGCATGGTCCCCCTCCCCCGCTTAGCAGGGGAGGAACAGGCGCGGTATTTGCTTGAAGCGCGGGTTCGATTAACACTGGTCCCTGCATCCAGGGACGCCGTCATGACCTTCCCTATCTTCATCGCGGCGGCGCTTGCCGAAATCGCCGGCTGCTTCGCTTTCTGGTCGTGGTGGCGGCTCGACAGGTCGCCGCTGTGGCTCATACCGGGCGTGGCTTCGCTGATCCTCTTCGCTTGGTTGCTGGCGCTTTCCGACGCAAGTGCTGCCGGTCGCGCCTATGCCGCCTATGGCGGCGTCTACATCGCCGCGTCGCTCGCCTGGCTTTGGGTCGCCGAAGGAGTGAGGCCGGACCGCTGGGACCTGACCGGAGCCGCGATCTGCATCGCCGGGGCATCCCTCATCCTCTTTGCGCCGCGCGCCGCCTGAGGCTGTCCGACCGTGGAACTTCCCACCCCGCTCCGGCAGGCCGTCGACCGTTTCCTCGATGGGACGCCGCTCGAACAGCTGCGCGCCGCTTCGGAGCGGCTTTCGAGACGCTATCGCAGTGAAACGCGGGACGGCCGGCTGCATCTCGACGAGGCCTTGGCGGTCAAGGCCTATCTCGCCGCTCGCCTGCCCGCGACCTATGCGGCGATCCGCGCCAGCATGGATCATCTCGCCGGGGCGGCACCGGACTTTGCGCCGAGGAGCCTGGTCGACATCGGGGCCGGCCCCGGCTCGGTGCTGTGGGCGGCGGCCGACTGCTGGGACAGCCTGGAAGAGGCGACGATGGTCGAGGCGAGCGAGGCGGTGCGCACGGTCGCAAGAGCGCTCGCCGCGGACGCCGGACTGCCGGCGGCCGAATGGCTGGCCGGCGACGCCACCAGGCCCTTGCCTGCCGTGCCGGCTGCCGATCTGGTGACGCTTTCCTATGTGCTCGACGAGCTTGCGCCCGTCGCAATCGCGCCGCTGGTCGACCGGCTGTGGGCGCTGACATCGCGCGTGCTGCTCATCGTCGAACCCGGCACGCCGGCCGGCTGGGCGCGCGTCCTTGTCATGCGGGATCGACTGATCGCGGCAGGAGCCCACATCCTCGCCCCCTGCCCGCATCAAAAACCCTGCCCGCTCGCCGCTCCCGACTGGTGCCACTTCTCGCGCCGTGTCGCCCGCTCCAAGCTGCACCGCCTGACCAAGAATGCGGACGTGCCGTGGGAGGACGAGAAGTTCATCTTCCTGGCGGCGTCGCGCGTGCCCGCTCCCGATCGCACCGCCCGCATTCTCGCGCCGCCCCTCACGGCCAAGGGGCGGATCGCGCTTAAACTCTGTCTCCCCGACGGCAGCGCCGCCGAAGAGATGTTCAGCAAGCGTGACGGCGAGATTTTCAAACGCGTCCGCCGGCTCGACTGGGGCGACCGCCTGCCGGTCGAGGAGTGAGGCCGCGCCGCCCGCAGAAATCACGTATGGACACTTGCCGATATCGCCGCGCATAGTCCTCCAGTCGATCTTGCCCTGCGAGTCGCTGGAGGAGAGCCATGTCCCTTGAAAATGAAAAAACCAACTTCTTTGTCAGCAAGCTCAGTGGCCTGATCCTGATCGTCGTCGGCTTCGTGGTCGCAGCTTCGGGTTATCGGGCCGAATCGACCCCATACCTCACCGGCGGGATCGTCCTGCTTGCGATCGGCATCGCCCTCATCGTGGCCAAGGTGATCCGGCGCAACCCGAGCGCCTAATATTCTTGTTTTGTTCCGGCTTTGCCGATAGGCTTCACAACTCGATTCGAGTCAATCGGGATTCTTCGGTTTGTCGATTCGTCCTGTGGACCGCTGTGAAGAGCGGGATACGCGCGACGCAATTCGATGCCGACCGGTTTTTCCGCCGCCGACTCTGATACGGCAGGGCTCGGACAGGGATCGGGACGGCAATGGCAGAGGCAGCACGGAAGTTCGAAGTGGCGGAGACGCCGCTCTATCGCGAGGCACCGAACAACATCGAGGCGGAGCAGGCACTGCTCGGCGCCATCCTCGTCAATAACGACGCCTTTTACCGGGTCTCCGATTTCCTGAAGTCGGCGCATTTCTACGAGCCGTTGCACAGGAAGATATTCGAGGTCTCGGCCGAGCTCATCCGCATGGGCAAGATGGCCAATCCGGTGACGATAAAGACCTTCCTGCCGGCCGACGAGAAGGTCGGCGACATGACGGTCGCGCATTATCTCGCGCGGCTGGCGGCCGAGGCCGTCAACGTCATCAACGCCTCCGACTACGGCCGCGCCATCTACGACCTCGCGACGCGCCGCGCGCTGATCACTGTCGGCGAGGACATGGTCAACATCGCCTATGACGCGCCCGTCGACATGAGCCCGTCCGACCAGATCGAGGACGCCGAGCGGCGGCTGTTCGAGCTTGCAGAGACCGGACGCTACGACGGCGGCTTCGAGAGCTTCACCGATGCGGTGAAGACGGCGGTCGACATGGCCAACGCCGCCTTCATGCGCGACGGGCATCTGTCGGGCATCGCCACCGGCATGCGCGACCTCGACCGCCGCATGGGCGGCCTGCAGCCCTCCGACCTCATCGTGCTCGCGGGACGTCCGGGCATGGGCAAGACGTCGCTTGCCACCAACATAGCCTTCAACATCGCGCATGCCTACGAGCCGGCGCAGCAGGCCGATGGCTCGTTCAAAGCCAAGAACGGCGGTGTTATCGGCTTCTTCTCGCTCGAAATGTCGTCCGAACAGCTCGCCACCCGCATCATCTCCGAACAGACCGAAATTCCGTCCTCCAAGATCAGACGCGGCGAAATCACCGAGGCGGATTTCGAAAAGCTCGTCGCCTGCTCGCAGACCATGCAGAAGATACCGCTGTTCATCGACCAGACCGGCGGCATCTCGATCGCCCAGCTGGCGGCCCGCGCGCGCCGCCTGAAGCGCCAGCGCGGCCTCGACGTCATCGTCATCGACTATATCCAGCTGATGCAGGGCACCTCGGCGCGCGCCTCGCAGAACCGCGTGCAGGAAATCACCGAGATCACCACCGGCCTCAAGGCGCTTGGCAAGGAACTCGGCGTGCCGATCATCGCGCTTTCGCAGCTGTCGCGCCAGGTCGAGAGCCGCGACGACAAGCGCCCGCAGCTCTCGGACCTTCGCGAATCCGGCTCGATCGAGCAGGACGCCGACGTGGTGCTGTTCGTCTACCGCGAGGAATACTATCTCCGGAACAAGGAGCCGAAGCCCGGCACCGACGAATACATCAAATGGGAAGACGAGATGAACGAGGCGCGCGGCAAGGCCGAGGTCATCATCGCCAAGCAGCGCCACGG
>JALYWP010000150.1 GCA_030852655.1 Pseudomonadota bacterium
GATGCGAGCCATTTATAGCGCAGTGCCGGACCAGGCCAGCGCGCAATGCTCCCCCCGTCTCAGGCGCCGCCCATGTAGATGTCCATGATCTGACGGTCGTCGCGCACATCCTGCGGGCTGCCTTCGAACCGCTTCTCGCCGGCGGCGAGGATATAGAGCCGGTCGGCGATCGGCATCGCCTCGCGGATGTTCTGCTCGACCATGAGGACGCCGATGCCCTGGCCGGTGAGCGTGGTGATGCGCTCCAGCGTTTCCTTCACCATGGCGGGAGACAGGCCGGCCGAGGGCTCGTCGAGCAGGATGAAACGCGGCTCCGAAACAAGCGCGCGCGCCAGCGACAGCATCGCCTGCTCGCCGCCCGAAAGCGACCCGGCCGCCGTGCGCCGGCGTCGCGCCAGCGACGGATATTGGTCGATCAGCGCCTCGATGCGCCGCTCCACCAGGCGGCTGTCGGCAAGCGCATAGCCGCCCATGCGCAAATTCTCGGTCACCGTCAGGCGAGGAAAAACGCCGCCGCCCTGCGGCATCAGCACCAGCCCGTTCCGGACCACCTCATGGACCGGCAGGTTGCTCAGCGTCGTTTTGCCGAGCCGCGTCGTTCCGCTCCATACCGGCAGCGCTCCGGCGATGGCCTTGAGCAGGGTGGACTTGCCGCAGCCGTTCGGCCCGAAGATGCAGGTGATCTTGCCGGCCTCGGCCGTCAGCGACACGCCGCGCACGATTTCCTGCTTGCCGTAGCCGGTGACGACGTTTTCGGCGACGAGCGTGCTCATTGCGGCCGCCCCAGATAGGATTGCATGACTTCGGAATCGCGCACGATGTCCTCGAAGGCGCCGCTCGTCACCACGCGGCCCGAATCCATGACGATGATGCGGTCGCACACGTTGCGCACCAGTTCCATGTCGTGCTCGATGACGAGGAAGGTCACGCCGCGTTCGCGCAGCCGCGCGATCGCGTCCAGGATGATCTTGCGGATGTTGGGATGCACGCCCGCCGTCACCTCGTCGAGCAGGATGAGCGATGCCTGCCGCATGACGACGCGGCCGAACTCCAGGAGCTTCTGCTGGCCGCCGGAGAGGTCGGACGCGCGGTTGTCTGCGATATGCTCCAGCTTGAGCAGCGCCAGCGTCTCGGCGGCCCGTTCGCGTGCGCCGGGCCAGTGGCCCTCGGCAGCCGCCGCAAGCAGGTTTTCCGTCACCGTCATATTGTCGAACAGGGCCGGGATCTGGAAGGTGCGCGCGATGCCGAGCCGCGCGATCCGATGCGCGCTGAGGCCGGCTATGTCGTGGCCGTCGAAGCGGATTTCGCCCTGGTCGGGCGCCACCGTTCCGGCCACCAGGCCGAACAGCGTCGACTTGCCGGAGCCGTTGGGACCGATCAGTCCGGCGATCTCGCGCCGGCCGACCTCGAGGTCGACCCCGTTGGTGGCCTTGATGCCACCGAAATGCTTGTGGAGGCCGCGCACGACGAGGATGGGATCGCCTGCGCTTGCCTGCTGTGTCGGTGCTGGGTTCGCGCTCATTTGCGGCCTCCCCCGGGTCCGACGAGCTTCTCCAGAACCTTGCCGAGCACGGTGCTGGAGCCGCCATTACGCCTGGCGAACAGGCCGGCAATGCCGTTGGGCAGGAACAGCACCACCAGCACGATGGCAGCGCCGAGGATGGCGATGTAGAAGGCGGTGTCCCCCCAGTACATCCAGATCAGCCGGTTGACGACGAACAGCGCCACGCCGCCTATGGCGGGACCCCACAGAGTGCCGAGGCCGCCGAGCAGCACCATCACCACCATCTGGTCCGTGATGTCGCCGCCGAACACGCTCTTGGGCGTGATGAAGGTGACCCAGTATGCGAAGATCGCGCCGAACACGGAGGCGGTCACCGCGCTCAGCACGAAGGTCTGCAGCTTGACCCGCGACGTGTTGATGCCCATCGCCTCGGCAGCCGGCTCGTGGTCGCGCAGTGCCTTGACCTTCAGCCCGAAGCGCGAACGCTCGAACAGCGCCCAGGTGACGAGATATGTCAGCACCGCCGCGGCGAGCATGGCGAAGTAGAAGAAGCGCTCGTTGAGGAAGGGCGGCAGGCTCAGTCCGCCCGTGCCGCCGGTGAATTCGACGACAGTGGAGAACTGGATCAGCACCTCCGCGAACGCCCAGGTGGCGATGGCGAAATAGGCGCCGCGCAGCCTGAGGGTCGGTGCGCCGATGATGATGGCGCAGGCGGCCGTCACGGCGATGCCGGCCGGGATCGTGACGAGGAACGGCAGGCCGAGTGGATCGGCCATCAGGAGCGCCGTCACATAGGCGCCGAGCCCGAAAAAGGCCGAATGGCCGAAATTGATGTAGCCGGCATAGCCGCCCAGCATGTTCCACGAGCAGGCGAGGCCCGCCCACATCAGCGCCCCGGTGGCGATGCGCAGCCAGTAATTGTTCACCATCATGGGCAGCAGGGCCAGCACGACGAGGATGGCGGCCAGAAGAGCAAGGGCCGGCCAGCGCGACTTCATCGGTTGCGCCATGTCAGAGCCCCCGCCGCAGGATCCCGCGCGGCGAGACCAGGAGGACCATGAACAGCGTGGTGAAGATCGCCAGCATCGAATAGCTGGAGCCGACATAGGTGGCGACATAGGCCTCGATCACGCCGAGCAGCAGCGCCGCCACCAGCGCGCCGCCGACCGAGCCCAGCCCCGCCAGCACGGCGACGAAGAAGGCAAACAGCGTGTAGCGCAGGCCGGATTCCGGATTGACCGAATAGATCGCGCCCATCAGTACGCCGGCCATGGCGGTGATGCCGGCATAGAGGCCGTACACATTGGCGCTGAGGCGGTGGATGTTGACGCCCATCAGCGCGGCATTGTGCCGGTTCTCCGCGGTTGCCCGGATGGCGAGGCCATAGCGGGTCCGGTAGAGGAAGAGGAAAAGTGCGCCGGCGATGGCCGCTGCGAAGACTGCCGCCGCCACCCGGATCAGCGGCACGGCGACCGGGCCTACCATCAGGCTCTCGCCGCTCAGCGCGGTCGGTACGCTGCGGGTGTTGAAGCCCCATGCGGTGAGCATGCCGCCGCGCAGCAGCGTGAAAAGCCCGAAGGTGAGCGCCAGCGCCATGAGTTCCGGCCGTGCGGTGCGGCTGTTGCGGACATTGTAGAGGATCGGCCCGATCAGATAGCCGATCGCGCCAAACAGCACGAAGGCCAGCGGTATCGCAACAAAGCCGTCGAGGCCGAAAGCGGCGGCCACGTAATAGCCGAGATAGCCGCCCAGCACGACCCAGCCTCCGACCGCAAAGTCGATGACGTGCAGCACCCCGAAGGTGAGCTGGAAGGCAATGGTGAAAGTGGCGATGACGCCGCCGATCAGAAGTCCGTTCAGCAGGGTCTGGAGAAAGAGGTCCAATGCGAAACCATCTGTCGGAGGGCTGGCGAAATTTACCCGGCGCAGCACCGGGTCGGCATCCGGCAGGCAGCGCGCGAACGGCTCGCGCGCTGCCTTTCGGCGATCAGTTCCAGGCCGGCAACGGATAGATGTAGTCGGCGGCGGCCGCTTCCTTAGGGCCGACGGCGACGGTCTTGCCGCCTTGGATCTGGACCAGCACCGGCACCGGCTGGGTGTTGGCGTGATAGTGGTCGCCTTCCTTCTCGAACCTGATCGGTCCGTAGAAGGTCTCGATGTCGGTTTCGGCGATGGCGTCCTTCAGCGCCACGCGATCCTCCGGCGTCAGCGCCGGCTTCTTGCCGAGCCGCTTCAGCGCATCGCCGAGCACGAGGCCGCTGGCGGCGCAGCCCGCCGCCGTATAGTCCGGCTCCGCTCCCAGCTTCTTCTGCGCCATGTCGCTGAATTCCTGGGCCGTGCCGAATACGTCGTCCTTGTAGGATACGGTCGGCAGCCACACGACGACGCCCGTCGTTCCGTCGGCATCGGCACCGAGCGTCTGGGCGAAGGCGGGGTTGGTGATGCCGTAATGCATGATCAGCGCCTTCGGACGGTAGTTCAGCGACTTTGATGTCTTGACCACGTTGATCAGCACTTCCTCATGGCCGCCGACGGCCAGCACGTCCGGGTTGAGTGCGGCGATCTTGGAGATGACCGGCGTCAGGTCGCCCACGGCGGGCACCAGCTCGTAGGCGACCAGTTCGAGGCCGGCAGCCTCGACGCCGTCGCGGAAGCCTTCGCCCGTTTCCTTCGAGAAGGGCTCGTTGACGCCGATCACGGCGACCGTCTTGGCCGCCGGGTCGGAAACCTTGGCGAGCACGCCCAGCGACTGGCCCGATGTGGTGTCCACCGAGGGAATGATACCGAAGTTGAACTCTGGCTTGGCCTTCCAGACGTTGGGCGATTCCGCCGAGCCCGAGATCATCGGCACCTGGTATTTCTGGCAGATCGGCTGCACCGCGATGGTCGAGCCGCTGGTGTAGGGACCGAAAAGCGCATCGACTTCGTTCTGCACGATCAGCCGCTCGGCGGCGTCGGCGCCGGTGGCCGGGTTGCTCTGGTCGTCGCCGTAGAACATGTCGACCTTGAACCGTTCGCCGCCGACCTCGACACCACCCAGTTCGTTGATCCTGTCGGCCCACAGATCGTAGCCTTGCTTGGTGAGGTTGCCGCCCAGAATGTTCTCGCCCGACAGCGAGGTGATGACGCCTGCCTTGAAGGTCGCCGCCTGCGCCCGCGCGGTCCGCACGAAAGGCATTCCGAGCGCGCCGGCGCCGGCCGCAAGTGCGGTGCCGCCGAGGAAACTGCGCCGAGAGAAACGATATGTCCGAGCCATTTTGAAAACCTCCCTTGTGTCGTGGCGTTCGGGCCAACATCTTGTTACCAGCCATACGATCATATGTGCTTTGCATAGACAAGCGCCGCACCACGATGGCCGGCTGGCCGGCCGTGTCATGCTATCGGCGTATCGAGAGGAGACAGACCAGTGGCGCTGACCAACCAGGACATCGTCGAGCTGACCGCGTGGCGCAGGAAACTGCACCAGCAGCCGGAGATCTCGAATGAAGAGGAGATGACGGCCAGCGCGGTCGTGTCCTTTCTCTCCGACACCGGGCCCGATCTTGTGCTGACCGGGCTGGGCGGTCACGGCGTCGCTGCCGTTTACGACAGCGGGAAGGCGGGACCGACGATCATGTTCCGGTCGGAGTTGGACGCGCTGCCGATCCAGGAGCTCTCCGGCGTTGCGCATGCATCGCTCGTTCCTGGCCGCTCGCACATGTGCGGCCATGACGGACATACTGCGATCCTTGTCGCGCTCGGGCGTCAGTTCGGACGCAGGCGACCCGGACGCGGCCGTGTGGTGCTCATGTTCCAGCCGGCGGAGGAAACCGGCGACGGAGCCGCCGGCGTGACCAGCGATCCGCGCTTCGGCGAGATCGCTCCCGATTTCGCCTTCTCGCTGCACAATCTGCCGGGCGTGCCCTTCGGCGAAGTGCGGCTGAAAGCGGGGGTGGTGAATTGCGCGTCGCGCGGCATGCGTATCGTGCTGGAAGGAAAGACGGCCCATTCATCCATGCCGGAGACGGGAACCTCGCCGATGCTGGCTGTCAGCCAACTGATGCCCGCGCTTCCGCTGCTGCAGAGGGGCACCTTCGACACCGACGATTTCCGAATGGTCACGGTAACGCACGCTTCGATGGGAGAAGCGGTATTCGGCGTCGCGCCGGGCCGTGCCGAGGTCTGGGCCACGCTCAGAACACGCCGGGACGACAACATGGCCGAACTCTGCGCTGCGGCCGAAAACCTGGTCGTCAGGACTGCCGCCGAACACGCTTTGTCGTTCAGCATCGACTATCACGAAATATTCCTGGCCAGCGTCAATGAGCCCGAGGCGGTGGACCTGCTGCGGCGGGCTCTTGACGAAGAAGGCATCCGCCACGGCGAGGAAGCACTGCCGATGCGCGCCTCGGAAGACTTCGGATTGTTCGGCAAAGCCGCGAAGTCCGCTATGTTCTTCCTCGGCGCCGGCGAGCACCATCCGGCGCTGCACAATCCCGACTACGATTTTCCGGACGATCTGATCCCGATAGGGTCGCGCGTGTTCATGCGGACGGCCCTCGACATTCTCGGATAGAGGTTCTGCCGGCACCGTGTTCTGCCGGTGCGCATCGGCAATTCGGAAAGTGCCGATTGCCGGAATTGTGTGTTTCCGATGCCCTTGCGTCCTTCCTATGATGGCGCGGCTGCCGAAGCCGATTATGGTTTTACCGAACCGGATGCGTGTGCAAAAAGGACCGTGGAGGAACCGGGCATGCCTTTCGTCGATGTCGGCGGCGTATCGATGCATTATCGCCATCAGCGCGGAACGGGCGAGACTCCCGTACTTGTGTTCATCAACTCGCTCGGCACCGATTTCCGCATCTGGGACGAGGTGGTCGACAGGCTGGCGGGCGATGCGAGCCTCCTGAACTATGACAAGCGAGGCCACGGCCTGTCGGGGCTCGGTCGCGGCGTCGCGTCCATGGATGACCATGTAGACGATCTCGCCGGTCTCCTCGACCGCCTCGGCATCGGCGACGTGATCCTGTGTGGCCTGTCGATCGGCGGGCTGATCGCGCAAGGGTTTGCGATGCGCCGTCCGCAGGCGCTTCGTGCGCTCGTCCTGTGCGACACCGCCGCCAGGATAGGCACCGTGGAATCCTGGAACGCGCGGATCGAGACCGTCGAGCGCGACGGCATCGAGGCGATTGCCGATTCCGTCATGGAAAAGTGGTTCACGCCGACCTTCCACCGCGAGCGGCCGGCCGACCTGGCCGGATACCGCACCATGCTGGTCCGGCAAACGGTCGCGGGCTATGCCGGCAGTTGCGCGGCCCTGCGCGACGCGGACTACACGGAGCCGGCGCGCCGCATCTCCGTGCCCACCCTGTGCGTCGTCGGCGACCAGGACGGCTCTACGCCGCCCGATTTGGTGCGGGAAACGGCGGCGCTGATCCCCGGCGCCCGCTTCGAGATCGTGGCCGGCGCCGGCCACATCCCTTGCGTTGAGCAGCCGGATGCGCTCGTCTCGCTTGTCGGAGGCTTCATCGCCTCCTTGCCCGGGAGAGGATTATGAACGAGCCGTCGGAGGGTGACAGCCGCTATGCTACCGGGCTGGAGGTGCGGCGTTCAGTGCTTGGGGAGCAACACGTCGAACGGGCCGGGAAGGCGACAACGGAGTTCGACCAGCCCTTCCAGCAGTTGATCACCGAGGCGGCATGGGGCACGGTCTGGTCGCGGCCGCAATGGACCAAGCGTGAGCGGTCGATGGTCACGCTGGCGCTGCTCGCCGCGCTCGGCCACGACGAGGAAGTCGCCATGCATGTGCGCGCCACGGCCAACACGGGCGCTACGCGCGAGGACATTTGCGAGGCATTCCTGCATGTGGCGATCTACGCCGGCGTGCCTGCGGCAAATCGGGCGATCAGGATCGCCAAGGACGTTTTCGCCGAGATGGATGCGCGCGCCGATGGCAAGTAGCCGGACATCGAACCGGCCGGTCGAGACCGGCGCCTTCTTCCAGCGCGACCGCAGCTGGCATCCGCCTGCGTTGACGCCGCCCTACAAGACATCGGTCATGCGCTCGCCGCAGCGCGCCCTGATCTCCTTCGACAACACGCTGTCGGAGATCACCGGGCCGGTATTCGGGCAGGGCATGCTCGGCGAGTTGGACAACGACCTGATCCACAATTTCGCCCGGCCGGGCGAAGCAGCGCTCGGCGAGCGTATCATCGTCTACGGCCGGCTTCTGGACGAGCGCGGCCTCGGCGTATCGGGAGCGCTGATCGAGTTCTGGCAGGCCAATGCCGGTGGCCGGTACCGGCACAAGAAGGACGGCTATCTGACGCCGCTCGATCCGAACTTCGGCGGTTGCGGCCGTACGATCACCGGCGAGGACGGAGGCTATGCCTTCCGCACCATCAAGCCCGGGCCATATCCCTGGCCCAACGGACCGAACGACTGGCGTCCATCCCACATCCATTTCTCGGTCTTCGGTCATGGCTTTGCGCAGCGCCTGATCACCCAGATGTATTTCGAGGGCGACCCGCTGATCTGGAAATGCCCGATCGTGCGGGGCATCCCCGACAAGGCGGCCGTCGAACGGCTGATCGCAGCCGTGGACATGGAGGCGACAATCCCGATGGATGAGCGCGCCTACAAGTTCGACATCGTGCTGCGCGGGCGTCGCTCGTCGCTGTTCGAGAACAGGCTGGAGGGCAATTGATGGCGCAGTCGCTGGACCGGCTGAAGGAAACGCCGTCACAGACGGCGGGTCCCTATGTCCACATCGGGCTGACCCCCAATTTTGCCGGCATCGGCGGTATCTACGGACAGGACCTCGGCTCGACGATGGTGAACGATCGCACCCGTGGCGAGCGGATGACGCTCGTCGTCACCGTGTTCGACGGCGCCGGGGCACCCTTGCGCGATGCGCTGGTCGAAATCTGGCAGGCAGACGCCGCGGGCTTCTATGCATCGCCGGCGGAGACGCGCGGGCGCGCCGATCCCGATTTCACGGGCTGGGCCCGCAGTGCGGCCGACATGGAGAGCGGGGCTTGCGTGTTTCGGACGATCAAGCCCGGCCCTGTGCCCTTTCCGGACGGACGCATGATGGCCCCTCATATCAGCCTGTGGATCGTAGCGCGCGGAATAAATCTCGGCCTGCACACGCGCGTCTATTTCCCCGACGAGGAGGAGGCCAACACCGCCGATCCCATACTGGCGAAGATCGAGCATCGCGCGCGCGTCGCCACGCTGATCGCCCGCAGGGAGGCGGACGCCTACCGTTTCGACGTGCACCTGCAGGGCGAAAGCGAAACCGTATTCTTCGACAGCTGACGGGCAAACGATGACCGTCTCGCCATTCGATCATCCGCTGCTTGCAGGGCTTCTCGGCGACAGCGAGGTCGCGGCATGGTTCTCGGTCGCGGCCGAGCTGGACGCGATGCTCGATTTCGAGCGCGCATTGGCAGCGGCCCAGGCCGAGCTGGGAATCATCCCGGCCGCGGCCGCCGGCGCGATCGCGGCATGCCTCGACGGCTTCACGCCGGAAACGGCAGCATTGCGTGCCGCGACCGCCAGAGACGGCGTCGTCGTACCGGAACTGGTGCGCCAGATCCGCCATGCGCTGGGCGAGCCGCATGCGCGCCATGTGCATTTCGGCGCGACGAGCCAGGACGTCATAGATACGGCTCTGATGCTGCGTCTCAAATCGGTCCTCGCGATTTTCGAGGCGAGGCTGGACGCCATAGACGAAGCACTGGCCGATCTCGACAGCCGTTTCGGATCAGGCGAGTTGACCGCCGTCACGCGCATGCAGCCCGCGATACCGATAGGCGTCGCCAACCGGATCGAAACATGGCGCCGGCCGCTGGAGCGCCATCGGCAACGCCTGCGCGAACAGAGCCCCCGGCTGCTGGCCGTCCAGTTCGGCGGTGCGGCGGGAACGCTCGACGCTCTCGGCGAAGCCGGGCCGGCGGTGCGCGCCTCGCTGGCCGCGCGGCTTGGCCTCGCCGACACACCGCAATGGCAGAGCCAACGCGACAGGCTCGCCGAGTTCGCGTCATGGCTTTCGCTGGTCACGGCCAGCCTCGGCAAATTCGGCCAGGACATCGCCCTGATGGCGCTGGACGGGCGCGCGATCAGGCTGTCGGGCGGCGGCGGCTCGTCTGCTATGCCGCACAAGCGGAACCCGGTGAAGGCGGAGGCGCTGGAGACGCTTGCCCGCTTCAACGCCATCCAGGTCGGCGCCATGCACCAGGCGGCGATCCATCCGCTGGAGCGCTCCGGCTCGGCCTGGACTCTCGAATGGCTGGTCCTGCCGCAAATGGTAGTGGCGGCCGGAGCGGCGCTGCGCCTGGCCGGTCAACTGATCGGCGAAATCGAAGCGATGGGGAACTGATGCGCACGCAGGTCGCCATCATGGGGGCAGGGCCGTCCGGCCTGCTGCTGGGGCGACTGTTTTCCCGTGCCGGCATAGAGAGCGTGATCCGCGCGTGTCCATTTGCGGGCCGAACCATGCTTGCCGGGAATTATGTGGGCCTGCCGCTGTGAGTCCGATGCGGGAATGTTCTCGGACGAACATGGCCGACGCGACGACCGGGAGATGACCATGCC
>JALYWP010000315.1 GCA_030852655.1 Pseudomonadota bacterium
CTTTTGAAGATCGCGTCGTATGTCTCTTGAGTACCCTCAGCCGGCAGATTGATCTCGATACGCACCGTGAGCGCAATGTCGGATTTAGCCGGCGCCTTCACAGCGCCAGCAGCAGGTGCTGCGGCAGCGGCAGGACCTTCTTCGGCCTTGGCTTTTTGAACTTTTGCGGCCGCAACCCTTGGTTTCTTTGCGCCTGCGGCAGCCGGCGCCTTTGGTTCCGCCGGCGCCTCGTGGCCCGCTACGGACCTGAAGGCTTGGAAGACACCTGCCTGGCGAGTGCCGATGATGTCGCTCGTCTTATCCGCCTGACGAAAATAGCCGATTAGCTTTGCCTTGGGCAACGTCCAGGCTTCGTCAGCAAAAATCTCAAAGAGGTCGCTATATGCAGTTTTGATGAGTTCAGCGAACCTCGTTCTAAATTCGTCCTCATCATGGGTGGTGAGCACCTCATGCCCAATATCGGTGCGCTTCCCTGCCTCGTCGATCAATCCAATGAACTGAAGTGCATTAATGACATAGCTCTCGTTCTTGGGTGCGAGCCCATATTTTTTTACAGTGTCGGAGTTGACGGTACCCGGAAAGTTTTTTCGCAGGAATCCGATCATTTGCGTGACGTTACCCGCGCCAGAGATGTACGGATGGCTTGCCATGTTCCCCCCCTCAAATGCTCAAATGTTATACAACCTTTAGTGGATTTATATATCTACCCAGTCTGCAGTCCAGTCTCATGATCTCTTCCGTCGAACAATCGAGGAGCCTTCCACTTGGATCTCGTACAGCGGGGATCCATCGGCCACGTGCCAAACGGGCTCTCTGCCGCAACGTCTGCTTCCATAATCGATTGTCGGAGGCCTGCCATTCCGCTATCCACCCCAACGCTGCCATTCCCACTGATCGTTTAGCCAACCTACCGGGCGAATCGCTGCCTCAATCTCACCCCTTCCACGGCCCGGACCAGTCGGCATAGAGCGTCGAGACATCCGGCCGCGGGCGCTCGAACCCCGGACCCTCATGGGTACCGATATGCACGAAGCCGACCACCCGTTCATGCGGCGCGAGGCCGAGCAGTGCGCGGCCTTCCTCGTTGTCGGAATACCAGTTGCTGATCATGTTGGTGCCGAAGCCGAGCGCATTGGCGGCGATCATCAGGTTCATCGCTGCAAGGCCTCCGGACAGGAACATTTCCCATTGCGGGATTTTCGGGTTCTCCTTCGGGCTGGAGATCACGCCGATGACCAGCGGCGCGCGAGAGAACCGCGTCAGTTCCTGGCTGCGGCGGTTTTCGGGCAGCGGCCCTTCCAGCCTTTCGGCGAGTTCCAGAAGCTTTTCCCCGATCTTTTCACGCGCTTCGCCGCGGTAGAGGATGAAGCGCCACGGCGCCAGCCGGCCATGGTCGGGCACTCGGCTCGCGGCGGTCAGGATCGTGCGTATCTGCTCATCGTCGGGCGCCGGGGCCTTCAGTTCCGGTATCGGCGCCGAACTGCGGGTCAAGAGGTAGTCGATGATGGGCGACGCCATGTGCTTGTCTCCGGGGGTTTGGCTGGGGCGCGGCGGCGGGCTTTGGCGCCGTGCGGCGGCTGCGCGATGCGCGTCATCGGGATGCGCGGCGCCGTCGTTGCGAATAAGGCCTTGAAATTGCCATCTGGTTGGGGTTCAACGCAAGCATGACAGGAGGGGTTATCCGTCTTTTTATCGTGCTCGTGAGCGCGGCTCTGTTCACGGCGCTGCCGGCATTGGTCAGCGTCTGGCAGGTCCACGCGCAGGAATTCAGCAGTGAGGGTACAAGCGCCCCTGCCTTCGACCTGTCCCTCCCTTCGATCTCCAGCTTCGCGCCCGCGACCGATTCCTCCTCGCCGCTCGCGCTGCAGACGGGCGGCGAGATCACGCTGTCGGCCAGGCTCACCGAGGAAGGCAAGGACATTTCGCGCGGGCTGGTCTGGCGCGTCTTCGGCCAGCAGGCCGGCCCCGACGGCAAGCTGCCGCTCATCGCGTCTGCCGAGGGCGGCACCAGCATCTTCAGCCTCGCGCCCGGCGGCTATCTCGTGCACGCTTCCTATGGCCGCGCCGGCGCCACCAAGCGCATCACCGTTGGCCGCGATTCCAAGAGCGAGAGCCTGGTGCTCGACGCCGGCGGGCTGAAACTCGACGCCACGCTGGCCGGCGGCGTGCGCATCCCGCCCGCCAAGCTGAAATTCTCCATCTACGAGGCCGATTCCGACGCCACCGGCGAACGCGCGCTGATCATCCCGAATGTCAGCCCGAACTCGGTGGTGCGTCTCAATTCCGGCGTCTACCACATCGTCTCCACTTACGGCGCCGTCAATGCGGTCATCCGCTCCGACATCCGCATCGAGGCCGGCAAGCTCACCGAGGCAACCGTCGAGCACCATGCCGCCGAACTCACCTTGAAGCTCGTCCGCGAGGCTGGCGGCGAAGCGATCGCCGACACCTCGTGGTCGGTTCTTTCCGGCTCCGGCGATCCGGTCCGCGAGGTCGTCGGCGCATTTGCGTCCCTCGTGCTCGCCGAGGGCGACTACACCATCATCGCCAAGAACAAGGACCGCATCTATCAGCGCGATTTCACCGTCGTGGGCGGCCGCAACCAGGATGTCGAGGTGCTGGCGACAGAGGCGAACACCATCCAGGACATGGAAAGCGCCGACTGAGACATCCCGCCGGCATCACGCCGCCGAGGGGCCCGGATCGTCAAATCCCTCGACGGTTTCCATCGTGCGCTGCCCGCCGCCCTGGACCAGCGTCAACGCCGGCCTGCGCTGTTGCACGGGCGGCACGGGCGCCTCCTTCTTCCGCCTGGCCGCTTCAGGCTGGTAGAGCACGCCTTCGAGCAGGACGTCCTCCTCGACCCCGTCCGTCCCGCGCAGTTGGAAGCGCTGGCCCTCGGAAAGGCCGAGGAGCGCCAGTCCGCGCGCCGTGGTGATGGGCAGGAAGACGCCCGGCGAATTCATCCGGTCATGCGAGAGGACCCGCGTATCCGCCGGCCGGCCGGCGACGCTGAAGCTGACGCGGCTGCTGAGCGTCGCGACGTCCGGCGGCACGTCGTCGCGCAGAACGACCGTCGCAGCGTCCAGCTTGCGCCTGAGGATCGGCAGCAGCGGATCGCCCTGGCCGAGCCTACGGTCGAGCATGACTTCGAGGATCGTGAAGTCTTTGGTGGTGAGGATGCAGCTATCCATGGACATCGCAGTTCTCCCTCGCTCCGCCGGCCTGGCCTCGGGAGCGGTTGCGTTCAGACGATCGTGGAGAAATCCCCTGGCCGCGGGCAGGCGGCGCAGGGGCTACAGTCCTGCGAGGAGACAGCCTCCGAAGAGCGAGAGGCGGCATGTCATGGCAATCACGACGCGACGCCCAGTTCGGCCTCCGCCGACGTCGGGGCCATCCCGACGCTCTCGACGGTCAGCCGATGGACACGGCCATCGCGCGACTCCCAGTCGATCGACTGCTTCGCCGCAAGTCCGATCAACGCTGCACCGATCGGCGTCAGTACCGAGATCTTGCCCGCAGCGATGTCGGCCTCGCCGGGATAGACCAGCGTGACCGTACGGTCCTCGCCCGCGTCGGTGGTGAAGCGAAGCGTCGAGCCCATGCGCACGATGCTTTCCGAAAGTGAGGCGTCGGCGACGACGCGGGCCCGGTCGAGCTCCGCAAGGAGTGCTTCGGCAGCGTTGGGGTTGCGGTCGGCGAACGATTCGGCCAGCCGCCACAGCCGTTCGTGATCCGTGCGCGATAGGGTGATTGCAGGCTTGCGCCTTCTGCCGGTTTCGAGAGCCATTGCTGGACTTCCTGATGATCTGGCGCCGCGGACGCACAAATGGCGGCTACGGTCTTGTGGTCAATCTTTGGTGTGAGTGCGTCGCTGCCGATGTTGCCTGGGCGTAAAGCCTTGGCTGTACCCCGCGGCCCGGGGCGCGACGCGACCGAGCCGGGGCTAGTGTCCCGCGATGGGGCACACCCGATGAAGGAAAGAGGCGGCGAGCAATTTCGTACGCATGATATGTTGAAGGTGGTGGAGCAAGACGGGAATGTCAAGGCTCTGGCCGGGCAACCGCAAGCCCTGCGGTCTAGCGCGGTGCCAGCGAAGGGGACACCAAATGACGTTGCGTCGAGAAACGCGCCGCCACATGGCCTGCCGCGACCCTCTGGGTCTAATCTGTGGGGCTACATCATCGAGGGCCGTGGCGGCGTGCTCCACCGGGTACATACGCTCGGCTTCGCAGCACCGCTCTTCTTCACGTCACCCGCTACTGGTTCACCGTCTGAGCCAGCTTCCATATTCGCGCCGTCGCGGCCCGCCCTCCCGGGCCGGCGCGGCAGTCACTCCCTGCACTCGTCGTCTGCGGCTGCGGCAGCGGCGGTCTTCTCGCCGTCCTGCTGGGCCTCCACGTCCTGCTGCGAGGTCGCCAGATCCTTGTTGCCGCCGCCTTCTTCGGTCGCGAGCGGCATGGTGCTGCCGTCCTTGGCGACCGTATTGGCAGCATCCGAATCCGCGCCTTCCAGCGGGGCGTGGGTGCCGTCCTTGGCGATGGCGCCGGTCTTGTTCACGTCGGTGCCGGCAGAGGTATCCGGGCACGCCGCCATGGCCGTCCCGGCGGCAAGCGAAAGCGCGGCAGCCATGAGCAATGAGGGTAACAGTTTCATGTTCTTTCCTCCTTCCAGGAAACGCCCGGAAACTAAACCAGCGTTTCCCGG
>JALYWP010000217.1 GCA_030852655.1 Pseudomonadota bacterium
TCCAGCCGTTCCATCTCGCGCGTCAGCGCCAGGTCCATCGCCTTGTCGATGCGCGTCTGCAACCCGAGCGGCGACTTCGCCCCCTTCTCGAAGCTCTTCTTCCATTCGCGCATGGCGGCGACGAATATCGAACCCATGCCCGATGTCTTGCGCTCCGACAGTGTCTTGTAGAGTTCCTCGAGCGACTGCCCGGACCAGAAGACCTGCTCGAAGCGGTTCAGCGCGCTGCGCATGCGGGCATAGGCGATCAGCTTGTCGACCACGATCGCCCAGGTCCAGATCGAGGCGGCGAGCAGGCCGATCATGACGAGTTTGACGACCCATCCGGCCTGCGCGAACAGGTGCCACACGGATAGTTGAACGCCAGGTTCGGCGAGAGGGATGTTTTCCATGGAGAGTCCTTAAAAAATATCCGGGCGTGGCTCGCGGCTGGCCCTGACGCGTATATCCCGTTGTCCGTCCGCGCGATGCTTCCGGAAATGCCCCAAATGCGCCGATCGCGGCCTTTTCGGGACAAATATTGGTGAAAGGAAGGCGCGCGGATTTCCGTCCAATCCTCATCGGCTTCTTCATGAACCGTTATGGTTAAGGATGGGTTAGGACATATGGCCGCAAACCGCGGCAGCGCATCGAGCCCCTAGCCCGGCGGCAGGAAGGCGGCGATCCACTCGGCCGGAAAGCGCCGGGGCCGGCCGCTCTCGCCGATGATCGCGGCCTCGACGCTGGCTGCAATCACCGGCTCCTCGCCGCGGCGGATTTCCTGCGCCATGAAGATGCGCGCGCCGGAAATCCTTTCCGTGCGTGTGTCGACCGTCAGCACGTCGTCCATGCGCGCCGGCCTGATGAAGTCGATTTCCATGCGCCGCACGACCCAGACGATCTTCTCCCCGCGCTGGCCGTCGAGCAGTTCGGTGTGCCGCACCCCGGCAAGGCGCAGATAGTCGGAGCGGCCCCGCTCGAGGAACTCCAGATAGCGCGCGTGATAGACGACGCCGGAGAAGTCCGTGTCGGCATAATAGACACGCGCCAGAAGCCGGTGGCCGAAAGGGGTAAGCTCGCCCGACAGGCCGCCGGCGAGCGCTTGTTCCTCGCTCACCTCAGTCCTCTTCCTGGAACAGATTGATCTGCCGCTGCGCCAGATCCTTCGGCGCCTCCAGCCCGAGATGCCGCCAGGCATTTGCAGTCAGCATCCGGCCGCGCGGCGTGCGCTGGATGAAACCCTGCTGGATCAGGAAGGGCTCGATGATGTCCTCGATGGCGTCGCGCGGTTCGGACAGTCCCGCCGCGATCGTCTCGATGCCGACCGGCCCGCCGCCGAAATTGCCGGCGATCATCGACAGATAGCGCCGGTCGAGCTGGTCGAGGCCGAGCGCGTCGACCTCGAGCCTGAGCAGCGCCTCGTCGGCGACTTTCCGCGAGACGTGATCGACGCCTGCGACGGCGGCGAAGTCGCGCACGCGCCGCAGCAGTCTTCCGGCGATGCGCGGCGTGCCGCGCGCGCGCCTTGCGATCTCGAGCGCGCCGTCGTCGCCAAGCGGCAGACCGAGGATGCGCGCACCGCGCCTGACGATCTGCTCGAGCTCCTCGACCGTGTAGAAGTTCAGCCTGACTGGAATGCCGAAACGGTCGCGCAGCGGGTTGGTCAGGAGGCCGAGCCGCGTGGTGGCGGCGACCAGCGTGAATTTCGCCAGGTCGATCTTGACCGAGCGCGCCGCCGGCCCCTCGCCGATGATGAGGTCGAGCTGATAGTCCTCCATCGCCGGATAGAGGATTTCCTCGACCGCCGGATTGAGCCGGTGGATTTCGTCGATGAAGAGGACGTCGCGCTCCTCGAGATTGGTGAGCAGCGCCGCAAGGTCGCCGGCCTTGGCGATGACCGGCCCCGAGGTCGAGCGGAAATTGACGCCGAGTTCGCGCGCCATGATCTGCGCCAGCGTCGTCTTGCCGAGCCCCGGCGGGCCGACGAAAAGAACATGGTCGAGCGCCTCGCCCCTGCCCTTGGCCGCCTCGATGAACACTTTCAGGTTGGCGCGCGCCGCCGCCTGTCCGATGAACTCGTCCAGCGACTGCGGGCGCAGCGATTGGTCGACGTCCTCGCCGCGCTTCTCCGGCGATATGATGCGGGGCGAGAGGCTCACGCGAGAAGTTCCATGGAGGGAACCACGGCCGAGGCGCTCTTGTCGAACGTGACGGTATGCCGGCACCCCGCGCGAGCGCCCAGCTGCGCAACTATAAAATCCGTCAATTGCGAAGTCCTGCCACCGGCGTCCCTCAGCGTTCTGAATGCCTCGCCTCCTTCAACGACGAAATCATCCGACTCCGTCAAGAGAGACAGGGATTCGACGACTTCGTCGAAAGGAATTTTGTAGGACGACTTCAGCACCCATGCGGTCTCGGCAAGAGCCACCGCGCTGACAAAAGCCGGGCTGTCCGGCGACCGCTGGTCGAAGAATGCTCGCGCGATCTGATATTGATCCTCATCGTCTCGGGTCAAGAGCCGCAGCAGTACATTGGCGTCAACACCGATCACTTGTGCCCCTCGTTCCATTCACGCTGGGTGCGGCGGTCATCTTCGGCCAAATATTCTCCAACCGCCTGGTCCATCTTCTCGGCCGACAACGGCTTCATCCCTTGCCGATGGAGAATACCAGCGAGGTCGATCGCCCTCAGTTTCCTCGGACGAACCGTGGCCTGACCATTTTCCACGATCCACTCGATGCGTGTGCCCGTGTCCAAACCAAGCTGGTCACGAACTTCCTTGGGAATCGTGGTCTGGCCTTTCGAGGTTACACTACCGATCATTCCCATAGCCGCTCTCCTTACCTTGGTAAAATAGTAAGGACGTTCTATGAAAGCAAGGTGATGGCATCACCGCGCCAGCTCCTTCAGCCCCAGCCTGATCAGTTTCGGCGAATCCGCGCCCTCTCCGGCCGACTTCATCGCGGCGGCGATGGCGTTGGCGGCGATGTCGCGCGAATAGCCGAGATTGACCAGCGCCGAGACGGCGTCCGCGATGGGGGCGGGGGCGACGCCCTGGCCGAGTTCCTGTTTCAGCCCGATCGTGCCCGACGCGGCTCCGGCAAAGGCCGGCGCCTTGTTCTTCAACTCGGTGACGATGCGTTCGGCAACCTTCTTGCCGACGCCGGGCGCGCGGCTCACCGTCGCGATGTCGCGCAGCGCGATCGCATTGGCGAGGTCCGGCGGCGAAAGCGTCGAGAGGACCGCCAGCGCGACCTTGGCGCCGACGCCCTGCACATTGCCTAAAAGCAGCCGGAACCATTCGCGCTCGAGCGCCGACTGGAAGCCGTAGAGCCGGATCAGGTCTTCCCGCACATAGGTCTCAATGAAGAGCGTCACGGCTTCGCCCGGCCCGGGAAGCTGGGCCAGCGTGCGCGCCGAGCAATGGGCGACATAGCCGACCCCGTGCACGTCGACCGTGCAGTGATCCTCGCCGATCTCGTCCAGCGTCCCTTTCAGCTTGCCGATCATGCCGGGCGGCCGCTCCTCACGGATGGGTATCGGGGGAGACGACCTCGACCCCGGGGAAATAGCTTCTGAAACCGGAAGGGTCACGCGTCAGGACCGTATAGCCCCGGATGGCGGCGTGGGCCCCGATGAAGAAATCCGGCAATATCTTCTCCCGTGCGCCTCCCGCCCGACGATAGAGCACAAAGGCCTTGGTCGCGGCGAACGCCGCCTCCCAGGGCAAGCCTTCACGCCGGAACTCGTCCTCGGGCAAGACGCTGTCGACCGCATCCACGCTGTCGTAGCGCATCGAAAATTCGGAATAGACGATCTGGTTGATGATGACGGCGCCGCTTCGGCGGGCCGCCTCGAGCCGCTTGCGCGACCATTTCAGCCAGACGGGGTCCCGGACGGCGATATCGACAAGCACATTGGTGTCGACGAGCGTCGCCAAGTCAGCGATCCCGCGTCAACGCCATGACGTCGTCGGCGTTCATGGTCTGGTCGCCTGTGCCTTCGAGATGGTCAAGAGCCGCGAGGAAGCGGTCCAGGCGCTCGCGGTCCTCGACTCGTCCGCGGTCGCCCTTGGGAACGATCGTGATCTTGCCGCCCTCCAGTCCGAAAATGACTTCCGTATTGGAGTCGATGCCGAACATCTCGCGCAGATCGCGCGGAATCGTCACCTGTCCCTTGCTCGTCACCCGCATGACTCGCTCCTTCTCTTACCAGTAAGGAATAATCCCACCTTAGGAACAAGTCAAGAACAGGCCGGTCTCCGTCAAACCCGCCTTAAGCAACCGCCCTGGCCAGACGCACCGCCGGGCTCTGCATGTGATGCGCGTGGCAGATGGCGATCGCCAGCGCATCGGCTGCGTGCTCGCTGTCGAATATCGCCTTCGGCATCAGCACCTTCACCATCATGTG
>JALYWP010000232.1 GCA_030852655.1 Pseudomonadota bacterium
GGCGGTGCGATCATCCTGGCCGTGCTGTTCGACCGCATCCGCAATTTCCGTCAAAGCGAGTAGCTTCCAAAATGTCCGAACTTTTCAGCCTGCAGGGCCGGCTTGCCCTCGTCACCGGCTCCGGCCAGGGTATCGGCTTCGCTTTGGCCCGGGGCCTTGCGCAGCACGGTGCGAAGGTCGTGCTGAACGGCAGGACGGCGGAAAAGATGGACAAGGCGGTAGCCGCTCTTCGCGGCGAGGGTTTCGCCGCGGAAGCCTCGGTATTCGACGTGGTCGATCCGGCCGCCGTCGAGGCGGAGGTGGCGCGAATCGAGAGCAACATCGGCGCGATCGACATCGTGGTGAACAATGCCGGCGTGCAATTCCGCAAGCCGCTGGAGGAATTTCCCGACGACAAGTGGCAGGAACTGCTGCAGACCAACGTCACCGGCGTCTTCAATGTCGGCAAGGCGGCCGCGAAACGCATGATCCCGCGCGGCAGGGGCAAGATCGTCAACATCGCCTCGGTGATGAGCGAACTCGCGCGGGCCACCGTCGCCCCCTATACGGCGACCAAGGGCGCGGTGCGCAACCTGACGCGCGGCATGTGCGCCGACTGGGCGAGACACGGCATCCAGGTGAACGCGATCGCGCCGGGTTTCTTCAGGACCGAGTTGAACACGGCGCTGTCGCAGGATCCCGATTTCACCGCCTGGCTGGAAAAGCGCACGCCCACCGGCCGCTGGGGCGAGGTCGAGGAACTGGTCGGCGCGGCTGTGTTCCTCGCCTCCGATGCCTCGGCCTTCGTCAACGGCCACACGCTCTACGTGGATGGCGGGCTGACGGTGTCGGTGTAGGGCGGGCACCTCTCCCCCTCGAATAAAAGAGGATGGCCCGACGGAGCCGGAGGGGATGAAGAGGCTGGCGCTACTTCTTCGGCGCGTATTTGCGCCAATTGTGCTGCTCCTTGAAGCCAAGAACTTCTCTGATCTTGCGGTTGGAATAGAGCGTCTCGTATTTGCCGAGCTTCCGCTTCACCGGGACCTTCGGATAGAAGCGGTCGAGCAGTTCCTGGGTGGTCAGCGCCGATGAAGGATCGTCATTGGCGGCGTTGAAGGCCTGGTAGCCCAGCCCGTCCTTGGCGATGCACAGGTCGACGATCTGGCCGAGGTCGCGCGCGTCTATATAGCTCCAGGCGATACGCTTGCGGAACGCCGGGTCCTCGATCCATTTCGGGATGTAGCCTTCATATTCATGCGGCTCGATGACGTTGCCGATCCTGAGCGCATAGATGTCGAAGCCGCTCCTCAGCGCGAAGGCGCGTGCGGTCTTCTCGTTGACCACCTTGGAGAGCGCGTAGCTGTCCATCGGATCGACGTCGTACTCCTCGTCGAGCGGAAAATAATCGGGGTCCTTCGGTTCATTGGCGAAAACCACGCCATAGGTCGTCTCGCTGGACGCGATGATCACTTTCCTGATGCCGAGCTTCACCGCCGCCTCGATGACATTGTAGGTGCCCATCGTGTTGACACGGAAAAGCTCGTTGTCCGGCGCGATCATGATGCGCGGTATCGCCGCGAAATGCACCACCGCATCGACCGGCTGCGCCCTTAGCGACGGATCGAACTCATGCAGGCCCATATAGCTGGTGAAGGCGTTGAACACCTGGCCGCTGTCCGTGATGTCGGTGATCAGCGTGCGGACCTTGGGATTGTCGAGCGGTTTGGTGTCGATGTTGAGCACCTGGTGCCCCTGCTCGACCAGATACTGCACGACGTGACGGCCGGCCTTGCCGCTGCCGCCGGTAAACATGATTCGCTTGCCCATCGGGCCCCTCCGTTATTTGTCCGACATTTGACGGCAGCCGCCGCGCGGGCGCAAGCCCGTTCAGCGAACCGACCGGTCTCGCGCCGTTTCTATGGAAGCGTGTAGGCGGTCTTGACGATGGTGAAGAACTCGGCTGCGTAGCGGCCCTGCTCGCGCGGCCCGTAGGACGAGGCTTTGCGGCCGCCGAACGGAACGTGATAGTCGACGCCCGCCGTAGGCAGATTGACCATAACCATGCCGGCCTCGGAATTGCGCTTGAAATGCGAGGCATGCTTCAGGCTGGTGGTAACGATGCCGGCCGACAGGCCGAACGGCGTGTCGTTGGCGGCGGCCAGCGCGGCTTCGTAATCCTTCACCCGCATGACGCTGGCGACCGGCCCGAAAATCTCCTCGCGATTGATGCGCATGTCGGCGGTGGTTTCGGTGAACAGCGCCGGCTGCAGGTAGAAGCCGGGCCTCTCGCGCTCCAGCAGATCGCCGCCGAAGGCCAGTTTCGCACCCTCCTTTTTGCCTATGTCGATATAGGAATTGTCCTGGTCGAGCTGGCTCTGGTCGACGACCGGGCCGATATGAGTGCCCGCCTTCAATGCGTCATCGACGACGAGGCTCTTCAGCCGCTCGCCGACCGCCGCGACGAATTTGTCATGAATGCCTTCGGTGACGACGAGGCGCGACGACGCGGTACAGCGCTGGCCGGTCGAGAAGAAGGCGCCGTTGACCGCCACATCGACAGCGACGTCCAGATCCGCATCGTCGAGCACGACGAGCGGATTCTTGCCGCCCATCTCCAGCTGGAACTTGCGCATGTGCTCGACGCAGGCCGCGGCGACCTTCTTGCCGGTGGCGACCGAGCCGGTGAAGGTGATGGCGTCGATGCCGGGGCTGTTCAGGATGGCGTCGCCGACCACCGAGCCGCGGCCCATGACGAGGTTGAACACGCCT
>JALYWP010000234.1 GCA_030852655.1 Pseudomonadota bacterium
TCGATCTCGGCGTTCGGCATGCCGAGCTGATGCGAAATCAGTTTCACCAGCAGGTCGACCCGCTCGATGAAGGGCGCTCCGCGGGCCACCGCGCGGGCGGCCGAAGAGGGTTTGAGGAGGCTTTCCGCGGCCTTGGCGTATTTCTCGAAGGGCACCTGGTCGTCCGGATCGGCGCCGAGGCGCCGCGCGATCGCATCCACATGATCGTAGATCGACCGTGACAGCTCCAGATCCTGGTGCACGGCGTCGCGGATCGACCGCGGCTCGTCCGGCGTGATGCAGCGGTAGTTCCCGGTCAGCAGCATCGACCATTTGGCCAGGGGGACGAAGAGCGAGTCGAAGACCCTGAGCTTCACCGGAACGTCGTTGCCGTCCAGCGTCACCGAGGCGATGTCCGCTTCCAGTTCCCGAAGCAGCAGATTGTGCGCCTCGTCGGCAAACGCCGCCGCCTTGAAGTTCGTCGGCAGGCCGACATGCAGCACGTTTGCAGCCTCCTCCGGCGGGCGGAAGGCCTGAGGATCCGGCGAGCAGAGCGAGATCAGTCCCGGTTCGAACCGTTCCCACACCGTCGCGTTGGTGTAAGCCTCCTCCAGCCCCATTCCGGCCAGCGCCGGAATCCGCTTCAGATAGGGCAGGGGAGGCATGTTCATGATCGAAAGGCAGGGCAGCCCTGCCTCGGCGATCTTGACCATCAGGACGCGGATCGTGTGGTTCGTATATTGCGGCTCCTGCATGGCAAGGCCGACGAGGTCGTAGCGGGACAGGTCGACATCCTCGGGCGGCGACGCGTCCAAGGTGCCCGGCAGGTCGCGTGAAAGGATCGCGCGGTGCGTCGCCTCGTCGCGCAGCTTGATGCGGACTTCGGTGCCGTCGCGGTTGATGAGTTCGGCAGTGTGCTTCCTGCACACCAGCGTCACGTTATGGCCTGCCATCAACAGCTTTGTCGCCAGCAGCGAGCCGTACGAGGCTCCGAGGATCAGAATGTTGCGCGCCATGTTCCCTCTTTCGACATTGCGTCGACTATCGTCGACTGAAGTCCTGAAAGTTCAGTGATCGGTATGGGCAGGTTCAGGCGGCAGCCGTGAGTTCCCGCTGCATCGTCTTTCCCACGAGATGGGGGCTTTCGGCAATGACGACGCCGGCTGCTTGCAGGGCCGCGATCTTGCTCTCGGCATCGGCTCTGGCATTGCCGGCGATGGCGCCGGCGTGGCCCATGCGACGCTCGGGCGGTGCATGGCGTCCGACGATGAGGGCGACGACGGGAATCTTCGGCTTGGCCTCGTCAATGAATGCGGCCAGTTCCTCCTCGTCCGTTCCGCCTATTTCTCCTATGACGACGACCCCGTGAGTATCGGAATCGGCAAGGAAGAGTTCGAAGCAGTCGCGCATGCTGAGGCCGTGGATGGCATCGCCGCCTATGCCGACCGTGGTCGACTGGCCTAGCCCGGCATCGCTCAGTTGCGCGATGACCTCGCTGGTCAGCGAGGCCGAGCGAGACAGGATGCCGACATTGCCGCGCCGCGCATTGCCGGTCGCCATGACCCCGATCTTGCAGATGCCCGGAGCGAGAATGCCCTGCGAATTCGGCCCGACGAGAATGGTGGATCCCTGCTTCAGCGCATCGCGCACGCGCATCATGTCTCGGATAGGAACCCGCTCGGTAAGCGCCACGACGAGCGGCATTTCCGCCTCGATCGCCTCGATCATCGCGTTCGCGGCACGGTCGGGTGGAACGAAGATCAGGCTGGCGTTGGCGCCGGTATCGGCCATGGCCGAGTCGACCGTGTCGAAAACCGGCAGGTTGAGATGATGACTGCCACCCTTGCCCGGCCGTACGCCGCCGACGACGCGGGTGCCGTATTGCAGCATGACCGAGGTATAATGCGTTCCCGCCCTGCCGGTCATGCCCTGGCAAATGACGCGCGTGTCCTGGTCGACGAGAATGGTCATGGTCTCGCTCCCGCGGTCGTGGCTTCCTCGACGGCGCGTGTCGCGGCGCTCCACATGTCCGGAAGATCGATGACCCTGCAGCCGAAATTGGCGAAACGAAAGCGGGCATATTCGGCATTGTTGCCGGCCAGGCGCACTACCGTCGGCAAGGTTCGCCCTGTCCGTCGCATCGCGATGCCAAGCCCGTCTGCGATCGTGTCGCAGGGCTGCATGCCGCCGCCATGCACGTTGACCAGAATGGAACGCACCGCCGGATTGTTCAGAAGCAGCGAAAAGCCGTAGGCGACATCGAGGCTGGTCGCAGTGGTGCGTATGTCCATGAAGTTCGCCGGCCTGCCATTGGCGGCGCGGACCATGTCGAGGGTTGCCAGCCCAAGCCCGGCGCCGTTCGCCACCAATCCGATGTCGCCGTCCATCTGGATGTAGTTGAGCTGTCGGTTCTGGGCGACACGCTCCCCGTCATTGTCTTCCTGCTCTTCGCGCAGCGCGGCAAGCTCGGGCTGGCGAAAGAGCGCGTTGTCGTCGATGATGATCTTTGCGTCCACCGCAACGAAATCACCGTTCTCGGTCAGGAGCAGGGGATTGATTTCGAGCAGCGTGGCATCAAGCGCGGAGAAAGCCGAGGCGAGACGCCCGAGCAGGCTGACGAAGTCCGGCAGCAGGCTGCCCGAAAGGCCGAGCCGCTGGCCGAGGGCCAGTGCCTCCTCGTCGCCGATCCCCTCGTCCGACGCGACCTTAACGCGTTCGAGCCGCATATCGCCGGAATGCACGCGTTGCTCGATATCCTGGCTGCCTTCCGCGCCGGCGAGCAGAACAGTTTCGGCCCTGGCGGCGTCGATGAAGAATGAGAGGTACAGACTGCGCGGTGCGCTCACGACACGCTCCACGAGAACGCTGTTCGCGGTGGCGCCGTCCGGGCCGGTCTGAGCGGTGACGAAGGTGCGGCCGAGGAGAATGCGAGCGGCCTCGGCGACTTCCCCAGGCGTAGGCACGATCCGCACGGCGCCCGCCTTGCCGCGTTCGCCAGAACGAATCTGCGCCTTGACGGCGAAGCCTTCCCCGCCGAGTTCGCGCGCGATAGCGGAGGCATCCTCCGAGGTCAGCGCTACGCGGCCTTCCGGCACATTGATGCCGTGGCCGGCCAGCAGCGTCTTTGCCTGGAATTCGTGCAATCGCATGACGTCCTCCCAGAGCGCTGTGATTGGCCTTCAGCGTGCCGCCGGGATGGCGCCGGGCAATCTTTTCAGCTGGAATACATTATGCCAAAGTTCAAGGCGGGTCAATCTTAACGGAACGCGCGCGCCCGACATTCGGGAAATCCACCGGATTTTTCGGCCCGATACGTTCAGCATGATCTGGTTCCGAGCGGTGGAAGCGGCGGCAAAGGCTTTGGAGACCAATGTGGTGTCACTCTTATTTGCAGGTTGCGTTCAACAGTGCTCCGCCAAGAGGCCCGCGAAAAAAAGCGGCGGTATCGATGATACCGCCGCCAGGATGGTTGGATTGCTGGTTCGGGAACTATTCGGCCGCGATGACCTGCGGAGCGCCGATCGCGCCGCTCTGCTGGATCTCGCTGATGCTGCCGGAGTCGTAGCCCAGCACGTCGCGCAGGATTTCCTCCGTATGCTCGCCAAGGAGAGGCGAGCGCATCACGTCGGTGGGGCTGTCCGACAATTTGATCGGATTGCCCACGGAGAGGTATTTGCCCCGCGTCGGATGGTCGACCTCGACCACCGTGCCGGTGGCGCGCAGCGATTGGTCCTCGGCAAGCTCCTTCATCGAAAGGATCGGCCCCACCGGGATATCGACGGCATTGCAGAGGTCCATGACCTCGAACTTGGTCTTGGTCGTCGTCCATTGCTCGATGCGCGCGAAGATTGCGTTCAGCTTCGGCAGGCGCGCTGGCGGCGTCGCATAGTCGGGATCGGTCTTCCAGGTCGGTTCGCCAATGAGGTCGCAGATTTTCTCCCACACCGGCGCCTGGGTGATGAAGTAGACATAGGAGTCGGGATCCTGCTCCCACCCCTTGCATTTCAGGATGCGCCCGGGCTGGCCGCCGCCTGAATCATTGCCGGCGCGCGGAACCGCTGGACCAAAGGGAATACCTTCGCCGAACTGGCTGTATTCCTTAAGCGGGCCATGGGCGAGCCGCTGCTGGTCGCGCAGTTTCACGCGTGCGAGGTTCAACACGCCGTCCTGCATGGCGCAGGTGACGCGCTGCCCCTTGCCCGAATGCGTACGTTGGTAAAGCGCAGTCACGATGCCGAGCGCGAGATGCAACCCCGTGCCGGAATCGCCGATCTGCGCGCCGGTGACCAGTGGCGGGCCGTCGCGGAAACCGGTGGTCGAAGCTGCGCCTCCGGTGCATTGCGCGACGTTCTCATACACCTTGCAGTCCTCGTAGGGACCAGGGCCGAAACCCTTGATCGAGGCAACGATCATCTTCGGGTTGAGCTTGTTGATCGACTCACAGGGGAAGCCCATGCGATCGAGCACGCCCGGTCCGAAATTCTCGACTAGTACGTCGCATTCTTTGATCAGGCGTTCCAGCACTTCCTTGCCCGTCGGGTTCTTGGTGTCGAGGGTGATCGAACGCTTGTTGTGGTTCAGCATGGTGAAGTACAGGCTGTCCACCTTGGGGATGTCCTGCAATTGACCACGGGTGATGTCGCCCGTGCCCGGACGCTCGATCTTGATCACGTCCGCTCCAAACCATGCGAGGAGCTGCGTGCAGGTAGGTCCTGACTGAACGTGGGTGAAATCCAGAATACGGACGCCTTCTAGCGCTTTCATGGGCATGGTTCCTATTTCTTCTTCAGCACGCTTTGCGGGTTGAGATTGCCGATGCGGCCGCTCTCGCTGCCGGCGGCCGGATCGATTGCCGCGTTGATAAGGGTCGGCCTGCCGGAGTCCATCGCCTGGTCGACGGCCCGCTTCAACTCGTCGGGAGTCGTGACATGGACGCCGACGCCGCCGAACGCCTCCATCATCTTGTCGTAACGCGAGTCCTTGACGAACATGGTGATCGCGGGATCGTCGCCCGCCGTATTCACGTCGGTGCCCCGGTAGATGCCGTTGTTGTTGAAGACGACCACGCAGACCGGCAGGTTGTACCGGCAGATGGTTTCGATCTCCATGCCGGAGAAGCCGAAGGCCGAGTCGCCCTCCACCGCCAGCACCGGCTTTCCGGTCTCGATGGCCGCCGCGATGGCGAAGCCCATCCCGATGCCCATCACGCCCCATGTGCCAACATCCAGGCGCTTGCGCGGCTGGTACATGTCGATGATGCCGCGGGCGAGGTCGAGCGTGTTGGCACCTTCGTTGACGAGAATGGCGTCGGGCCGTTCCTTGATGACGGTACGCAGCGCGCCGAGCGCGCCATGGAAGTCCATCGGGGCCGAATTCTTCATCAGCCGCGGCGCCATCTTAGCGATATTATCCTCCCGCTTCGTCCTGACAGCGTCGATCCAGTCGGAGGGAGGAGCCTGCCATTTGCCCTCCATGCCTTCGAGAAGAGCCGATACGCAGGAGCCGATGTCGCCGACGAGCGGAGCGGCGATCTCGACGTTGGAGTCCATCTCCCTGGGCTCGATGTCGATCTGGATGAATTTCTTGGGAGCGTCGCCCCAGGCCTTGCCCTTGCCGTGCGACAGGAGCCAGTTGAGGCGGGCGCCGATCAGCATGACGACGTCGGAATCCTTCAGCACCGTGGAGCGTGCGGCACCCGCACATTGCGGATGCGTGTCGGGCAGGAGGCCCTTGGCCATGCTCATGGGCAGGAACGGAATGCCGCTCTTTTCCACCAAGGCGCGGATCTCGTCGTCCGCCTGTGCATAAGCAGCACCCTTGCCGAGAATGATAAGCGGACGCTTGGCGCCCTTCAGCACGTCGATGGCGCGCTTGACGGCAGTTGGAGCCGGGATTTGCGCCGGCGCCGGGTCGATGACCTCGACAAGCGAATTCGCACCGGCTTCAGCGTCCATGACCTGCCCGAAAAGCTTGGCCGGCAGGTCGAGATAGACGCCGCCGGGGCGGCCGGACACCGCCGCCCGAATCGCGCGGGCCAGCCCGATCCCGATGTCGGCCGCATGAAGCACCCGGAAAGCCGCCTTGCAGAGCGGCTTGGCGATGGCCAGCTGGTCCATCTCCTCATAGTCGCCCTGCTGCAGATCGACGACCTCGCGCTCGGACGAGCCCGAGATGAGGATCATTGGAAAGCAATTGGTCGTGGCATTGGCGAGCGCAGTCAGGCCGTTGAGAAAGCCCGGAGCCGACACCGTCAGGCAGATACCCGGCTTTTTGGTCAGGAAGCCGGCGATTGCGGCGGCATTACCGGCGTTCTGCTCATGCCGGAAGGAGATCATCCGGATCCCCTCAGCCTGCGCCATGCGTCCGAAATCGGTGATCGGGATGCCGGGTACGCCGTAAATCGTCTTGACGCCGTTGAGTTTGAGTGCGTCGATGACGAGATGAAAGCCATCCGTCAACTGCCGATCTTCGTCGACGACCGGCATGGCCTGCTCGACTTTCACGACGTTGTTCATGCGAATTGCTCCTCCTAATGAACCTCCGCCCTTTCCGGTCCCTCCGCGCTTGGCGCAACCCGAATGGCGGATTTCTCCCCTTATCATCGCACTCAGGCGATTGGCGCGCTTCTGGCATAATAAATGCCATAAGTCAAACCGCGGAGAGCGTGGGATTTTTGCTTGACGCCCATCCGAGCCTTTGTTACGACTGGCATTTGTAATACCACAAAAGGAGGCGGAGCAGGAAGCTTTAAGACGGCAAGAAGGAGCGAGCCGCGTCCATGCCAAAAATGGTGCGGTCGATCGACTCCGAATGTCAAACGGGCGCGCGAAAGAAAACTAAAGGATCGCGGTGCTCAATCTGGGAGGAGAATGGCATGAAACTTGCGAAATCGCTGGCAATAGCAGCGCTGACGACGGCACTGACGAGCTTTGCGTCCGTGGCGCCGTCCTGGGCCGAATGGAAGCCCACCAAGACTATCGAGTTTATCGTTCCCGCCGGTACAGGCGGCGGCGCCGACCAGATGGCACGAATGATCCAGGGCGTCATCCAGAAGCATGGGCTTTCCGATCAGTCCGTGGTGGTCATCAACAAGTCCGGCGGTGCCGGTGCCGAAGGCTTCATGGACGTGAAGGAATCGGACGGCAACGACCACAAGATCATCATCACCCTGTCCAACCTCTTCACCACGCCGCTCGCAACGGGCGTGCCCTTCAGTTGGCAGGATCTCACGCCGGTCGCCATGCTGGCGCTCGACAATTTCGTCCTGTGGGTGAACGCGGAATCGGACTACCAGACGGCGCAGGACTATGTTGAAGCCGTCAAGGGCGGCGCCGACAACCAGTTCAAGATGGGCGGAACGGGCTCCAAGCAGGAAGACCAGATCGTCACGGTTGCGCTGGAACAGGTGACCGGCAAGAAATTCACCTATGTGCCCTTCAAGGGCGGCGGCGATGTCGCCAAGCAGCTTGTCGGCGGCCATATCGACTCCTCCGTCAACAACCCGATCGAGCAGGTCTCCTTCTGGACGGCCGGCAACACGCGCGCACTCTGCGTCTTCGCTGCTGAGCGTATGGAGACGGCGGGCGCGGCAAAATGGGGCGACGTCCCGACCTGCAAGGAGGCCGGTGTCGACACCGAGTACCAGATGCTGCGCGGCATATTCACTTCGCCTGGCGTGAGCCAGGAAGCGGTCGACTACTACGTCGCGCTGTTCCAGAAGGTGCGTGAGACGCCCGAATGGAAGGACTTTATGGCGAAGGGTGCCTTTACGCAGACCTTCATGTCCGGCGACGAGTTCAAGACCTGGGTGGCGAATGCCGAGACCCAGCACAAGGACCTGATGGGCAAGGCAGGGTTCCTCGCTCAGTGATCCTTCGATGGCATCCGGGGCTGCGCTCCGGGTGCCATTTCTGTCTGTAACAAAATTCAGGAAAGTGAGAACGTCATGGCACCTGGGCATGATGTAATACCCGAGGCCGTGCCTGGTGAAGATCAGTCCACGGTCACGACAAGGGTCATGGAACTGGTGATCGCAGGCGCCTTCATGGCTCTTGCCGCCGTCGTCATGTACGACAGCGCGCGCGTCGGCATCGGCTGGGCGTTCGACGGGCCGGAGGCGGGCTATTTCCCATTCTATGTCGGTCTCATCATGTTCCTGGCGAGCGCGGTGACGTTCGCCGTCAATTTGATAGGACGTAATCCCGACACGTCCAATTTCGTGGAACGCTCCGGGCTGCGGCTGGTGTTCAAGGTCCTGGTGCCTACCGCCGTCTATGCCGCGGTGATGTATTTCCTTGGCATCTACGTCGCCTCCGCAATCTACATTTGTTTCTTCATGATGTGGCTGGGCAAGTATTCGATCCGCAAGGCCGCTCCCGTTGCGATCGTGATCCCGCTCATTCTCTTCTGGCTGTTCGAAATTGCGTTCCTGATCCCGCTGCCCAAGGGCCCGCTCGAAGCAGCGTTCGGCTACTGAGACCCGCAGACTAAATTTCGAGGACGAAATCCCCATGGACGCATTGCTTTCGCTCATTCACGGCTTCGGCGTTCTCGCCGACCCCATGAATATCGTCTACATGTGCGTCGGCGTCGTGCTCGGCGTGCTGATCGGCGTGTTGCCGGGACTTGGCGGTGCGAACGGCATTGCCATCCTTCTGCCGCTAACCTTCTCGATGTCGCCCACGGCGGCGATCATCATGCTCTCCTCGATCTACTGGGGCGCGCTGTTCGGCGGCGCCATCACCTCGGTCCTCTTCAACATTCCGGGGGAGCCGTGGTCGGTCGCCACCACCTTCGACGGGCACCCGATGGCGCAGCAGGGCAAGGCCGACCAGGCGCTGACCGCCGCCTTTACCTCGTCCTTCATCGGCGCGATGTTTGCCGTTGCGGTGATCACCTTCCTCGCGCCGGTGGTCGCGGGCTTCGCGCTGCGCTTCGGGCCTGCCGAGTTCTTCGCCGTGCAACTTCTTACCTTCTGCAGTTTCGTCGGCATGGGGCGAGAATCGCCGTTCAAGGTGCTCGCCGCCATGATGCTCGGGTTTGCGCTCGCGGCCGTAGGCATGGACTCGGTCACCGGGCAGCTGCGCATGACCTTCGGCACGGTCGAACTCATGCGCGGCTTCGACTTCCTGATCGCCGTCATCGGCCTCTTCGGCATCGGCGAGATACTGCTCACCATGGAGGAGGGACTGTCGTTCCGGGGCAAGAGCACGACCATCACGCTGCGCTCGGTGATGAAGACCTGGGTTCGCTTGCCGCGCTTCTGGGTCACCTATATCCGTTCGTCGGCCGTGGGCTGCTGGCTTGGCATCACGCCCGGCGGCGCGACGCCGGCTTCGTTCATGAGCTATGGCCTCGCGCAACGCTTTTCGAAAAACCGCGCCGATTTCGGCAAGGGCGAGATCGAGGGCGTGGTTGCGCCCGAAACGGCCGCGCATGCGGCGGGTACGAGCGCTCTGTTGCCGATGCTGACCCTCGGCATTCCCGGCTCGCCCACCGCGGCGGTCATGCTCGGCGGCCTGCTCATCTGGGGCCTGCAGCCCGGCCCGATGCTCTTCATCGAGCAGAAGGACTTCGTATGGGGCCTGATCGCCTCGATGTATCTCTCGAACGTGGTCGGCTTCTTCATCGTCCTGACGACAGTGCCTCTCTGGGCATCGATACTGCGCATCCCCTTCTCGATCATCGCGCCGATCATCATCGTGCTTTGCTGCATCGGGGCCTATACCGTGCACAACGCCTTCCTCGATGTCGTCATCATGCTGTTCTTCGGCGTCGTCGGCTATGTGTTCAAGAAGCTGCATTATCCGCTGGCGCCGCTGGTGCTTGCGCTCGTGCTGGGTGATATGGCGGAAAGCTCGTTCCGGCAGTCCATGCTCCTGTCGCAAGGAGACGTTTCCATCTTCTGGTCCAACTGGCTGGTAGGCGGGATTTGCGCATTGGCCATGGTCATGCTGTTCTGGCCGCTGATCGCCTTCTTCATCGACAAGCTGCGCAACGGCAAGGTCGGGCAGCACGGCGAGGCGGGCAGCGTCTAGGCGAAGGGGCGCGATGAAGCTCCGCCCGGGAAGGGCGGGGCGCTGGAACAGCCGCAACCGGCGTGACGCGGAAACTCGAGCGGTACCGCCGAACGGCTCATGCAACGCCGCAGCCATCAGACGGGCGAGCGGTACTCTAGGAGGAAAATATGCTCGACAAAGCCGCTGTCCGTAATGTCCTGGACAAGGTCAAGGCAGAAGGGCGCCAGGCGCTCACCGCTCCGGAAGGTAAGCTGGTGTGTGATGTCTATGGCATCAAGGTCCCGCAGGAAGGCGTCGCCGGCAGCGCGGACGAGGCAGCCAGGCTGGCTTCCGGCATGGGCTTCCCGGTGGTCATGAAGATCGTCTCGCCGGACATTCTCCACAAGACCGAGGCCGGCGGCGTCATCGTCGGCGTCAAATCGGCCGAGGAGGCGCAGGCCGCCTACGAGAAGATCATTGCCAATGCGAAGGCATACAAGGCCGACGCCAAGATCACCGGAGTGCAGGTCCAGCAGATGCTGACCGGCGGCCAGGAAGTGATCATCGGCGCCGTCACCGACGGCTCGTTTGGCAAGCTCGTCGCCTTCGGCCTCGGCGGCGTTCTCGTCGAGGTCCTGAAGGACATCACCTTCCGCCTTGCGCCGGCGACGCGCGACGATGCGCTTTCGATGCTCGACGGAATTCAGGCGGCCGAGATGCTGAAGGGCGTGCGCGGCGGTGATCCGGTCGACCGCGACGCGCTCGCGGACATGATCGTGCGGGTCTCGCAACTCGTGAGCGACTATCCGGAAATCTCAGAACTCGACCTCAATCCGGTCTTCGCCACCAAGGACGGGGCGATCGCGGCAGACGTTCGCATCGTCGTCGACTACAACCAGCCCGCGCCGCGGCCTCGCCCTAGCCAGGAAGAAATCGTCACGGCGATGAATCGCATCATGAAGCCGAAGGCCGTTGCCGTGATCGGCGCGTCCGCCGAGGATGGCAAGATCGGCAATTCCGTGATGAAGAATCTCATCAATGGCGGCTACAAGGGCGAGATCTATCCGGTCCACCCGAAGGCCGACGAGATCCTCGGCTACAAGGCCTATCGCAGCGTCAAGGACGTGCCCGGCACGATCGACACCGCGATCTTCGCCATTCCAGCGAAGTTCGTCGCCGGCGCGCTGGTCGAATGCGGCGAGAAAGGCATTCCGGGCGCGGTGCTGATCCCGTCCGGTTTTGCGGAGGCCGGGGCGCCGGAACTGCAGGAAGAAATCGTAAAGATCGGCCAGAAATATAACGTTCGCCTGATGGGGCCGAACATCTACGGCTTCTATTATACACCGGCCAACCTCTGCGCGACCTTCTGCACGGCCTATGACGTGAAAGGCTCGGCGGCGCTCTCCTCGCAGTCGGGCGGTATCGGCATGGCCATTATCGGCTTCTCCCGCTCGGCGAAGATGGGCGTTTCGGCGATCGTGGGGCTCGGCAACAAGTCGGACATCGATGAGGACGACCTGCTCGCCTTCTTCGAGCAGGACGACAACACCAGCATCATCGCCCAGCACTGCGAGGATCTGAAGGACGGCCGCGCTTTCGCTGAGGCGGCCAAGCGGGTGTCCAAGAAAAAGCCTGTCGTCGTGCTGAAGGCGGGTCGCACGTCGGCCGGCGCGAAGGCGGCGTCGTCCCATACCGGGGCCCTGGCCGGCAACGACAAGATTTACGAGGACGTCTTCAAGCAGTCCGGCGTCATCCGCGCCCGCTCGCTCAGGCAGCTCCTCGAATTTGCGCGTGGTGTACCGGTCCTGCCGACGCCTAAGGGCGAGAATGTCGTCATCATCACGGGCGCGGGCGGTTCGGGCGTGCTGCTGTCGGACTCCTGTGTCGACAACGGGCTAAGCCTGATGTCGATGCCGGCCGACCTGGATGCCGCCTTCCGCAAATTCATCCCGCCTTTCGGTGCTGCCGGCAATCCCGTCGACATCACCGGCGGCGAACCACCGCAAACCTACAAGAACACCGTGAAGTTGGGGCTCGAGGACGACCGCATTCATGCGCTGATCCTGGGCTACTGGCACACGATCGTCACGCCGCCGATGGTCTTTGCCCGATTGATGGTTGAGGTGAAGGAAGAGATGGCAGCCAAAGGTATCGAAAAGCCGATGGTCGCCTCGCTTGCCGGCGACGTCGAGGTCGAAGAGGCGGCGGAATACCTCTACCAGCATGGCATTCCTGCCTACGCTTATTCGACCGAACTGCCGGTCGAAGTGCTTGGCGCGAAGTACAAATGGGCAAGGGGTGCCGGCCTGCTCTGATCCGATCCGGATCCTGGTGCAACACCAAGGCTCCCGGCGCATCGCGCCGGGGCCATCCGTGAATGTGCAATCTTTCAGGGTTTCCTAGATGAACATCCATGAGTACCAGGCCAAGGAAGTGCTGCGGTCCTTCGGCGTACCGGTTCCGCAGGGTTTCGCGGCCACCACCATAGAGGAGGCCGCCGAGGCGGCGGGCAAGCTGCCAGGCCCCGTCTATGTCGTGAAGGCGCAGATTCATGCCGGTGGGCGTGGCAAGGGCAGGTTCAAGGAACTCCCGGCCGACGCCAAGGGCGGCGTCCGCCTTGCCAAATCCTTCGTCGACGTGCGCGCCGACGCGGTCGAGATGCTCGGCAACACGCTGGTGACCCTGCAGACGGGCCCGGCCGGAAAGCTGGTCAACCGCCTCTATGTCGAAGAAGGTTCGGAAATCGAGAAGGAGTTCTATCTTTCGCTTCTCATCGACCGCGTCACCAGCCGAGTCTCCTTCGTAGTGTCCACGGAGGGTGGGATGGACATCGAGCAGGTCGCGCACGACACGCCGGAGAAGGTCGTCACCTTCTCGGTGGATCCTGCGACCGGCATCATGCCGCATCACGGGCGCGCTGTCGCCAAGGCGCTCCGGCTCGATGGCGACCAGGCCAAGCAGGCGCAGGCGCTGGTCGAAAACCTCTACACTGCCTTCACCGCCAGCGACATGGAGATGCTGGAGATCAATCCGCTGATCGTCGCAAAAGACGGGAAGCTCCGCTGCCTCGATGCGAAGGTCGGCTTCGATTCGAATGCGCTTGCACGCCATCCCAACATAGCGGCGTTGCGCGACGAGACGGAAGAGGATCCGAAAGAGATCGAGGCGTCCAGATACGATCTTTCCTACGTGGCGCTCGACGGCAATATAGGCTGCATGGTGAACGGCGCCGGCCTTGCCATGGCCACCATGGACATCATCAAGTTCTACGGCGCGGAACCGGCGAACTTTCTCGATGTCGGCGGAGGTGCGACTGCCGAAAAGGTCACGGCAGCCTTCAAGATCATCACCGCCGACCCGGCCGTGAAGGGCATCCTCGTCAATATCTTCGGCGGCATCATGCGTTGCGACGTGATCGCCGAAGGCGTGGTGGCCGCCGTGAAGGAAGTAGGCCTCCAGGTGCCACTGGTGGTGCGGCTCGAAGGCACCAATGTCGACCTCGGCAAGCAGATACTCAAGCAGAGCGGGCTGAACGTAATCCCCGCCGACGACCTCGACGACGCTGCCCAGAAAATCGTGAACGCCGTCGGAGGGCGCAACTGATGTCCATTCTCATCGATGCCAACACCCGAGTCCTCTGCCAGGGATTCACCGGCAAGACCGGAACTTTCCACAGCGAGCAGGCGGTCAAATACGGCACCAGAATGGTTGGCGGCGTCTCGCCGGGCAAGGGCGGTTCGAGCCATCTCGGGCTTCCGGTCTTCGACACGGTCATGGAGGCGCGCGAAGCGACCGGCGCGGATGCGACGGTCATCTACGTGCCGCCTTTTGGCGCCGCCGATGCGATCTGCGAAGCGATCCAGGCGGAAATCCCGCTCATCGTGTGCATCACCGAAGGCATCCCTGTACTCGACATGCAGAAGGTGAAGCGCGCTCTCTCCGGCTCGAAATCACGACTGATCGGTCCCAACTGCCCAGGCCTCATCACTGCCGATGAGTGCAAGATCGGCATCATGCCGGGCTCGATCTTCCGGCGTGGCTCCGTCGGTATCGTCTCGCGTTCCGGCACGCTCACCTATGAGGCAGTGTTCCAGACTTCGCAGCAGGGTTTCGGCCAGACGACGGCGGTCGGTATTGGCGGCGACCCGATCAAGGGGACGGAATTCATCGACGTGCTGGAGATGTTCCTGGCCGATCCCGCGACCGAATCCATCGTCATGATCGGCGAAATCGGCGGTTCTGCCGAGGAAGAGGCGGCGCAGTTCCTGCGTGACGAGGCTGGCCGCGGGCGCTCAAAGCCGACGGTCGGCTTCATTGCCGGCCGCACCGCTCCGCCCGGACGCCGCATGGGCCATGCCGGCGCCATCATCTCCGGTGGCAAGGGCGATGCCGAAAGCAAGATCGCGGCGATGGAAGCGGCTGGAATACGCATCGCGCCGACGCCGGCCCGTCTTGGTTCGACGCTCGCCGAGTTGCTCGGTGTCCCGGCGCGCCAGCCGATCCTGTCGAAGGCCGGATGAACAACCAGGACGGAAGCGGTCGTTTCCGTTCTCATGCAGCCTTGACATATGCCGTTTCCTTGGAGAAGTGACTGCCCTTGACCTGACATGGCATAATACATGCCACACAACCCGGACGAGAGGTGCTTGACATGAGTGGCAGAAGGCAGATGCGTTGGCCCCTTGCCGAGCAAGCGACTCCCGAACTCGTGCTGGGACCGTTGACCGCCGAGCCCAATTTCAAGACGCGGATATATGCGACGCTGAAGGAAGCGATCGCCAACATGGATATCTACGGCACGACCGACGACACCTGGCTGGACGAGCGCCAGCTTGCCGAGCGTCTCGGGGTCAGCAGGACGCCGATCCGTGAAGCAATCGCGATGCTGGAGCAGCAGGGCTTCGTCAAGTCGATACCACGTCGAGGCATCGTGGTGCTGCGCAAGACCAAGCGCGAAGTGATCGAGATGATCCAGGTTTGGGCGGCTCTGGAAGCGATGGCGGCGCGCCTGATTTCGCTCAACGCCAGCCGCAAGGAAATCGAGCAGCTCCGCAAGATTTTCGAGAAGTTTCATGACGGCCACAAGCCGGCAGACTATCTCACCGCCTATTCGGAGGCCAACATCCAGTTCCACCAGACATTGATCAAGATGACGGGCTCGAGGATATTGCAGGAGATGACGGAGGATATCCTGCTGCATGTCCGGGGCATCCGCAAGATCACGATCGGCCGCAACGACCGCGCGAGTCAGTCCATCAAGGATCACCTGGCGATCATAGACGCGTTGGAAAAGCGCGACACGGAACTGGCCGAGCGGCTTTGCCGCGACCATACGCTGGGCCTTGCTGCCTATGTCGAAGAGCACAGCGAGGGAATCTGGACCCAAGCTTCCCTCGAGCGCGCTGCGCCGGTGTGACGAGAAGGGTGATCGTTATCATTTGTTGCTGATAGCGCAGGCTGCCCTGCCGCATGCGCGGGCGGCTGTCTTCACAATTGGGACTCGATTGGCAACAGCCCGATGATGGTGGCGGCGATGCGCCGCCAGATGCCTGCCTCCGGTTCCGACTCCAGCATTTTGGCTCCGGCTCCCGATCCATCCTGCCAGGCAATTTCTCCGTTCTGCAGCACGAGCCGGTAGCTGTGCGTAGGCGATATCTCGTCGGCGAAGACCGTGTCTACCTCGCTCGTCAAGGCCCGGTCTTCGAATAGGACGCCCATTTCAGTGTTGAGCGATATCGACCGCGGATCGAAATTGAACGAGCCGATGAACCCGGTCTTGCCATCGACGGTGAAGGCCTTTGTGTGGAGGCTGGCGCCACTCGATCCGAACAGGGATATGTCGCGGGTGGCGATCTCCGGCCGTAATTCGTAGAGTTCGACGCCGACCGCAAGCAGCGGCTCCCGGTATCTTGCGTAGGCGCCATGGACGGCCGCGACATCCGTAGCTGCCAGCGAATTGGTGAGCACCGATACGGTCGCGCCCCCGGCAACCAGGCCACGCAGCGCTGTCACTCCTTGATCGCCGGGGATGAAATAGGGCGAGATGATATGCGCTTTGCTCGTCGCCGATCGTATCTCGGAGAAAATGATATTCGACAGCCACTTTTCCTGCGCCGAGCCGTTGGCCTTTTCAGCCGGATCGGACACAACCTTGGCACTCGCGGTCCAATGCGTTGATTGTTCCGCATCCAGCACGGATTCGATGCTTTTCTCATCCCGCAGCCGTTGCAGATAAGGTTGGGCGGAATCGCGTGACGCAAGCCTTTCAAGCTTGGCCTTGATACGTGGCAGATCGCCTTCGCGAGTTCCTGCAAGGGAGCTGATCGGAAGCACCACGCCGCTGTTCCAGTATTCGTCGAACACGTTTTCCGCCTGCCGCACGACCGGCCCCAGCAGCAGAACGTCCATGTCGCGGAAATTGGCGGTTTCGGCCGCATCGAAATAGGCATCGCCGATATTGCGCCCGCCGACGATCGCGATGCGGCCATCGGCCAGCCAGACCTTGTTGTGCATGCGTCGTGTTACGCTGACGGCGCGAAGCGCCATCTCGATCCCGCGCCGCAACGCATTGGCGCGGTTGCGCGACGGATTGAACAGACGGATTTCGATATTGGGATGGCTATCGAGCGCCAGGTAGGTGGAATCGTCGCCCTTGGTGTTGATGTCGTCGAGCAGCACGCGCACCCTCACGCCGCGATCGGCGGCAGCGATCAGTTCGTTGGCAAGCAGCCCGCCAGTCAGATCGTCCTTCCAATAGTAATATTGCAGGTCGAGACTGCGTTCGGCACGGCGCGCCGCAAGGACACGGACCGCGAAAGCCTCGAGATTGCTCGCAACCAGCATCAGGCCGCTCTCGCCCGCATGTGCCTGGAGCATCGGCGCGATCATGCGGTCGAGCGCCGTAGCGCGCTCCTCCACCGGCATGGCCGTGGATGGTCTGCCTCGTGCCCGCTCGGCGAAGCGGCCGTAGGAATAGATTGCCGCCAACGACGCCAGCGCAAACAGCATCGCAAAAATTGCGATCATCCAGACTAGCCGCATTCCTCGATCTCGCTAAATCCGACGCGCGGAGGCTATGTGTCGGACACGCAGCGTTCAAGCCCGTATCGCCGCGGCGGCCGCGCGTTATATTCGGCTCTTGATTGGCTTCCCGGCTATCCCCACAATCCGCCGAGCGTCGGCTATATCTATCGGCCGCCGACAACGCGAAGATTGCAGGAACGGGACATCAGGAAATGATCACCAGTGCTCAATGTCGTGCCGCGCGCGCCCTTGTCGAGATATCCCGTGCCACTCTCGCCCGACTGGCCGGGACCGAGATTGCGGTGGTGGAACAGTTCGAGCGAAAGCTGGCAAAGCCGGATGCGGAAACGGTTTCACGTATCCAGGAAGCTCTCGAATCTGCCGGCGCCGTGTTCATTCCCGAAAGCGTGGATGGCAGTGGCGCCGGAGTGCGCCTTAAATTCAACAGTTCGTCAACGCGGCGACTGGCAATTCTCGAGGACGAGGGGGGCATCGCGCGGCCGGACGATGTTCCGTGACGGGCTTCGCGCCGTGTGTTCCGAGCTCTGATTGCGCGTGCCAGCCGTTCATTCGGCTGATATGGTCTGGTGGGCGCCGGCGGCAAAGCAGAGGAGCTTCTCATGACCACCCACAAGGTCGGCTATCTGATCGGCAGCCTCGCCAAGGACTCGATCAATCGCAAGTTGGCGCGGGCGCTGGTGCAGCTTGCGCCACCCGAACTCGAGATGACGGAGATTCCTTTCCGAGATCTGCCGCTCTACAGCTATGACTACGATGCGGATTTTCCGCCCGTCGCGCGTGCCTTCAAGGACGCCATCGCCGCGGTCGAGGCCGTTCTTTTCGTCACCCCGGAATACAACCGCTCGATCCCGGGGGGATTGAAGAACGCCATCGACTGGGCGAGCCGGCCCTATGGCAAGAACGCTTTTGCCCGCAAGCCGTCGGCCGTCATTGGTACGTCGCCCGGCGCAATCGGGACGGCCGTCGCGCAACAGAGCCTGCGCAGCGTGCTCAGCTTCTGCAATTCGCCGCAGATGAACGCTCCGGAAGCCTATATCCAGTTCACGCCTGGCCTGATCACGGATAGCGGCGAGGTTACCGTTGCATCGACGGAGGAATTTCTGCGCAACTATATGGCGGAGTTCCACATGTTCATTGCGCGAGTTCTCCAGGTGCTTCCCAAGGATGCCTGACATCCGTCCAGACGCTGGGTGACCGGCAGCCGGGCGGATATCCAGAGCGCGCCTGCACGAGCGGCGGGCCGCTTGCCACCGCCTTCTCCTCCCGCTAGTCAGGCCTGCATTCGGGCAACCGGCATTGGAGAGAGACATGCGTCTCGGCGGAAGACTGGCGGCGGCCATCGAGGTCCTTGACGACATAGGGCGGCGGCACAGGCCGGTATCGGAGGCACTCAAGGACTGGGGGCTTTCGCACCGTTTCGCCGGCTCCGGGGACCGGGCTGCAATAGGTAACATCGTTTACGACGCGCTGCGGCGGAAGCGCTCCGCCGGCTGGCTCTTCGATGCCGATACGCCAAGGGCACTGGGTTTTGGCGCGCTGCTCCTCGAATGGAAGGAGACGCCGGAGAGTTTGAATGTGGCGCTCGACGGCGACAAATTCGCGCCGCCGCCGCTCACCGACGACGAACTGCACATGGCCGGGACGCGCCGGCTCGCCGATGCGCCGGCCGAAATCCGCGCCGATTGTCCCGGCTGGTGCGCGCCGCTGCTGGAGGACGCCTTCGGCGGGGATTGGGTGGCGGAAGCCGCCGCCCTTGCCACGCGCCCGCCGCTCGACCTTCGCGCCAACACGCTGAAAGCCGGCCGTGATCGTATCCTGGCCGAGCTGTCTGCCTTTGGGGCAGCGCCGACGAGGTTGGCGCCGCACGGCATCCGCATTCCGCCGATCGACGGCTCCGGCCGCCATCCCAACGTGCAGGTCGAGCCGGCTTTCCTGAAGGGCTGGTTCGAGGTTCAGGATGAAGGCTCGCAGGTGGTGGCGAGTCTGGCGGGTGCAGCACCCGGAGTGCAGGTTCTGGATTTTTGCGCCGGCGCCGGCGGCAAGACGCTGGCGCTGTCGGCCGCCATGGAGAACAAGGGCCAGGTTTTCGCCTACGACTCCGAGAAGCAAAGGCTCGCGCCAATCTTCGACCGCCTGCGACGCTCCGACAACCACAACGTTCAGGTCGTCTCGAAAGCGCAAGACCTCGCCGCGCTCGAAGGCCAGATGGATATCGTCCTTGTCGATGCGCCGTGCACCGGTTCGGGGACATGGCGCAGGCGGCCCGATGCCAAGTGGCGGCTGACCGAGAAACAGCTCGGCGTCCGCACCGCCGAACAAAAGGCGATCCTTGATGCAGCGAAGGCTTACGTGAAGCCCGGCGGCCGCCTCGTCTACATCACCTGCTCGGTGTTCGCGGCTGAGAATGCCGGCCAGATCGAGGCCTTTCTCGGCCGCGAACCTGGCTTCGCCCCGCTCGATCACCAAAGCCTGTGGGAGGAGAGTTTCCCAGGGCGCAAAGACCTGGCGCGGATCGACAAGACAACGGGAATCGCGCTGACGCCGGCGAAAAGCGGCACCGATGGCTTCTATTTCGCCGCGCTTTCCAGGGCCGATTAACTGGACTGTCGGCCAGCGGGGCAATGCTGCACTGCAACATTTCGATTGCACGCGACTCCATCCTTTGTCATAAACTCGCGGCAAAGGAAGCAAAGCCATTGGCTGCGGCGAAGATCATCCCCAATCCAAACTACGAGGAACGCGTACGCGCTTCCTTCGCGCGCCAGAAGGTCATGGCGACGATCGGCGCGCAGCTCACGCTGGTGACACCCGGCATCGTCGAGATCGAGATGCCGTTCTCGGAGGCGCTGACACAGCAGCATGGATTCCTCCATGCCGGAATCATCTCTTCGGCGCTGGATTCAGCCTGCGGCTATGCCGCCTTCTCGCTGATGCCGGAAAACGCCGCGGTGCTGACCATCGAGTTCAAGGTCAATCTGCTGGCGCCGGGGAGGGGCGTGCGTTTCCTGTTCCGCGGCACGGTCACCAAGCCTGGCCGCACAATCGTCGTCGCCGACGGACAGGCCTACGCCATCGGTGCGACGACGAGGCCAAGCTCATCGCCACCATGACCGGCACGATGATGACGATCGTCGGCCGCGAGGGGATGGAGGGATAGTCGTGCCGCCTTTAGCCACGCTCGCCGGAAAAAGGGTGCTCTTCGCCATGGCGGCGGATGCCGAATACGGCCCCCATCTGAAGGCCATCTTTTCGCCGTTGATGACCGGTGTAGGCCCGGTCGAGGCGAGTATCTCGCTCGCCCGAGCCTTGGAAGAACTCCGGATTGGCGGCTCGCTGCCCGATCTTGTCGTCTCGCTCGGTTCAGCCGGCAGCCGCCGGCTGAAGCGCACCGAAGTCTACCAGGCGGTCTCCGTGACTTACCGCGACATGAATGCGTCGGCCTTCGGCTTCGCGAAGGGAGTCACGCCGTTCCTCGACCTGCCGGCGACGCAGCCGCTGCCGATCCGTATTCCCGGCGTCAAGGAAGCAACCATCTCGACCGGCGCCACCATCATCGCCGGCACCGCATTCGATGCGATCGCCGAGGACATGGTCGATATGGAGACCTTTGCCTGCCTGCGCGTCTGCCAGACCTTTGGCGTGCCGCTGGTCGGCTTGCGGGGCATATCCGACGGCGACACCGACGTCGACCACATTGGCGACTGGCTGGAATATCTGCATGTCGTCGACGAAAAACTAGCCGAAGCCGTGCGGAAACTCGAAGCGGCGATCGCCGCAGGCACGATCAGCATATAAGCCTTTGCTTGACTTGCGGAGCGAGGCAGTTGAATCGATCTGCGAACCGCATGGATCAGTTTGACAGCGGCCTGGCTCAACCCATTGCGCCGACTCACTCTTTTCTTTAAACGCCCGCCATGAAGCACGACGCACATCCCGACACCATCCTCGTCATAGATTTCGGCAGCCAGGTCACCCAGCTGATCGCGCGCCGCATCCGGGAGGCTGGCGTCTACTGCGAGATCCACCCTTTCCAGAACGCTGCCGAAGCCTTCGCGAGACTACAGCCGAAGGGCGTCATCTTTTCCGGCGGTCCCGCATCGGTGACGACCGAGGGTAGCCCGCGCGCGCCGCAGGCAGTATTTGACAGCGGCGTGCCGATCCTCGGTATCTGCTACGGCCAGCAGACTCTTGCCCACCAACTGGGCGGCACTGTCGAGGGCGGCCACGCCGCCGAATTCGGCCGCGCCGATGTCGAGATCAAGTCGGCAAGCCCGCTCTTCGACGGCTTCTGGGAAGTTGGCCGGCGCTATCCCGTCTGGATGAGCCATGGCGACCGCGTCACCGAACTGCCTGAAGGCTTCGAAGTCATCGCGACGTCGGAGAACGCCCCCTTCGCCATCGCTGCCGACGAGCGCCGCCGCTACTACTCCACCATGTTCCATCCGGAGGTGGTGCACACGCCCGATGGTGCGAAGCTGCTGTCGAACTTCGTGCACAACATCGTCGGGCTGAAGTCGGACTGGACAATGTCGGCCTATCGTGCCGAGATGATTCGAAAAATCCGTGAGCAGGTCGGCAGCCAGCGGGTCATATGCGGCCTCTCCGGCGGCGTTGATTCCTCCGTTGCCGCAGTGCTGATCCACGAGGCGATCGGCGATCAGCTCACCTGCATTTTCGTTGATCACGGCCTGATGCGCCTCAACGAGGCCGACGAGGTCGTGAAGATGTTCCGCGATCACTACAACATCCCGCTGGTTCACGTGGACGCATCCGACCTGTTCCTGACCCAGCTTGCCGGGGTCTCCGATCCCGAGGTGAAGAGAAAGACGATCGGCCGGCTTTTCATCGAGGTGTTCGAAGCCGAAGCGAAGAAGATCGCCGAGGATGGCAAGGGAGCGCCGGCCTTCCTCGCCCAGGGCACGCTCTATCCCGACGTGATCGAAAGCGTCTCCTTCTCCGGTGGGCCGTCGGTGACGATCAAGTCGCATCACAATGTCGGCGGCCTGCCCGAGCGTATGAACATGAAACTGGTCGAGCCGCTACGCGAGCTCTTCAAGGACGAAGTGCGCGCGCTTGGCCGCGAACTCGGGCTGCCAGACCGCTTCATCGGCCGCCATCCCTTTCCGGGGCCGGGCCTGGCGATCCGCTGCCCGGGCGGCGTCACGCGGGAGAAGCTCGACATTCTGCGCAAGGCCGACGCGGTCTATCTCGATGAAATCCGAAAGGCGGGCCTGTACGACGAGATCTGGCAGGCTTTCGCTGTCCTGCTGCCGGTGCAGACGGTCGGCGTCATGGGCGACTACCGTACCTACGACTTCGTCTGCGCGCTGCGCGCCGTGACCTCGGTCGACGGCATGACGGCGGATTTCTACCCGTACGACATGAACTTCCTCGGCCGCGCGGCAACCCGCATCATCAACGAAGTGCGCGGCATCAACCGCGTCGTCTACGACGTCACCTCGAAACCCCCGGGCACAATCGAGTGGGAGTGAGAGGGAGAGCCCTGAGGGCCCTTTCGCCGATGTCGTTGCGTGCCCGCTCGGACGCCGGAATCGAGCAGTGCTACCTTGCGCCGGCCATGTCCCGCACATGGTCGGCGAGCGCCAGCGACGAGGTAAGTCCGGGCGACTCGATGCCAAACAGGTTGATCAGGCCCGGAACGCCGTGCGTGCCGGGGCCTTGGATCATGAAATCCTGGCCTGCGATTTCGGGCGGGACGATTTTCGGCCGCATGCCGGAATAGGCCGGCAGGAGGGTACCGTCTGCCAGGCCTGGATAGTAACGCCGTACGCCCGCGTAAAAGCTCTCTGCCCGCTGCGGATCCACCGCGTAGTCGATGCGGTCCACCCACTCGATATCCGGGCCGAAGCGCGCGTTGCCGGCCATGTCGAGGGTCAGGTGGATACCCAACGCCCCTTTGACCGGCACGGGATAGATAAGCCGCGAGAAGGGAGCCTTGCCGGTAAGCGAGAAGTAGCTTCCCTTGGCGAGATACCGCGTCGGCACCAGGGCTGACGGCATCCCTTTGATGGCGGTCGCAAGCACCGGGGCGTTGAGCCCGGCGGCGTTGACGAGGGTGCGGCACCTGAGCGTCATCGCATCGGCGCCGCCGACGTCGATCATAAAGCCGGCGCCGTCGACCCTCCCACGGACGACAGGGCTGTTCAGCACCAGCGCTGCGCCCGCGTTCTCGGCGTCTCCGAGGAGCGAAAGCATATAGGCATGGCTGTCGACAATGCCGGTCGATGGAGAGAGAAGCGCTCCCGTGGTGGCCAAGGCGGGTTCCAACGCCAGCGCTTCGGATGCTGAAATCTGTCGCAGGTCGACCCCGTTGGCGGCAGCGCGCCCGGCAATCGCAGGCAGCTGTTCGAGTTCCTCCCTTGAGGTCGCGACGATCAGCTTGCCGCAGTTTCTGTACGGCAGGCCCCGTTCGCGACAGTAGGCATAGAGTGCTTCACGGCCGGCGACACAGAAGCGCGCCATCAGGCTTCCGGCCGGATAGTAGATGCCGGCGTGGATCACCTCGCTGTTGCGCGCCGAGGTCTCTGTTCCGAAGGCGTCCGCGGCCTCGAGGATAACCACCTCGCGACCTGCCAGCGCCAGGGCGCGCGCCACCGCGAGGCCAACGACGCCGGCACCCGCGACCACACAATCCAGCTGTTCCATGAATGCCGTTCTATCGTTGGTCAGGCGCGGCCGCCAGTGGAGCGAAGCCGGTATC
>JALYWP010000325.1 GCA_030852655.1 Pseudomonadota bacterium
TACATCGAGCCGATGACGAGCGTTATCAGAAGCAGGACAGGCACCAGGAACCGCGACCGCTTCACCTTCTCGACGAACGGCATCTCCGGCTCGACCGCCGGCTTGTAGTCCTTCGACAGCTTGGAGACGACAATCACGTAGCACATGAACAGAAAGGCCAGCACCAGCCCCGGGATGATACCCGCGATGAACAGCTTGGTGATGGATTCGTTGATCGCCACGCCATAGACGATCAGCGTCAGCGATGGCGGGATCATCAGGCCGAGCGTCGCAGCGCCTGCAAGCGTTCCGATCGTCAGGCGCTCCGGATATCTCCGGTTGCGCAATTCGGGGATGGTCATCTTGCCGACCGTGGTGAGTGTCGCTGCGGAGGAGCCCGAGACCGCGGCGAAGATCGTGCAACCGGCGATGTTGGTGTGCAGCAGCCCGCCGGGCAGCCGCCCCATCCATGGCGCGAGCCCCTTGAACATGTCTTCCGACAATCGCGTCCGGTAAAGGATCTCCCCCATCCAGATGAACATCGGCAGTGCGGTGAGCGACCAGGACGACGAGGATCGCCAGATCACCGTCATCATGGCGTCGCCTGTCGGCCGGCCGGTGAACATCTCCATCCCGACATAGGCGACGCCGAGCAGCGCCAGCCCGATCCAGACGCCAGAGCCGAGCAGAAGGAAAAGGACGAAGAGGAAGATGCCGATGGCGTAGAACGGTTCCATCGGCTTACTCCGCGTGGCTCTGTTCGGCGAGGTCTTCGCGGATATTGTCGCGGCCGCTGATCAGGAGAGTGACCAGATTGTCGATCAGGCAGACAGCCAGGATGACAGCGCCGACAGCCATCGGCGTCTGCACGATCCAGAGCGGCGTCACGTCCTGGCCCTGGCTGACATCGTTCAGCTTCCAGGACCAGTAGACCAGCTTGACGGCATACCAGGCTAGATAGGTCGCCGCGGCCGAAGCAATTGCGAGCGCCCAGAGCTGGCCCCAGTAACGCCGCTCGCCCAGGGCGTTCAGAAGCAGTCCGACGCGGATATGCGCGCCGCGGTTCAAGGTATGGGCAAAGGCGAGGAACGACGCCGAGGCCATGAAATAGCCGGCATATTCGTTTGAGCCGTGGAAGGGAATTCCGACCCAGCGGGCGACCACCTGGGCCGTGATGACGACGAGGATCGCGACGAGGCACAAGGCAGACAGCCAGGCGGCGAGATCATAGACCAAATCGAGGCTGCGGCGGATTGTGCGGCCTGCGCCGTCCACTTGATGCTCCTGGATTTTGCTGAAAGATGCGGACCCGGCGTCGCCGGGTCCGTTCGTCACGCTGCCGTCAGTTGGCGCGATATGCGTCGATGACAGCCTTGCCGTCCTCGCCGGCATTGGCCAGCCACTCGTCGGTCATCGTCTGGCCGAAGGCTTCGAGTTCGCTCGCCAACTGTTCGCTTGGCGGCGAAACTTTCATGCCGTTTTCTTCCAGCGTTTTCAGATAGCCCCCGGAAAGCTCCTTCACCTTGGCGAGGCCGTCGGCGGCGGCTTTCTCGCCGCATGTCGTGATCGCCGTCCTGGATGCGTCGTCGAGCGCGGTCCATGCGTCCTTGTTGACGAAAACGACGTTGCGCGGCAGCCAGGCCTGGACGTCGTAGAAATGGGTCAATTGTTCCCAGACCTTCGAATCGACGCCAGTCGCGCCGGACGAGATGAAGCTTTCCACGACCCCGGTCGCCAGCGCCTGGCTGAGTTCGGCGGCCTCGATCTGCACCGGCGCCATGCCCGCGAGTTCGGCGATGCGGGCCGTCGCGGCATTGTAGGCGCGGAACTTCACGCCCTCGAGATCGGCGACAGAATTCACGTCCTTCTTCATGTAGAGGCCCTGCGCGGGCCAGGCGACCGCGTAGACATAGACGAGATTGTCTGCCTCGAGCGTCGCCCTGAGCTTGTCGCTTGCGGCGGCCCAGAGCCTTTCCGAAGCGTCGAAGGAGGTGGCAAGGAAGGGTATGGAATCTATGCCGTAGATCGGGTTTTCATTGGCGTGAGCCGAGAGAAGCCGCTCGCCGATGGGAGCCTGACCGGTCTGCACGGCGCGCTTGATGTCGTTGCCGCCGAACAGGGAACCGCCGGCATGGATCACGATCTCCAACTCGCCACCGGTGCCTTCGCCGACGCATTTGGCGAAGGCGGCAGCGTTTTCGGAATGGAAATTGGTGGCCGGATAGGCCATCGGCATATCCCATTTCTCAGCGAAGGCGGTGCCTGCGGAAGCTGCGGTGAGCGCGGTTGCCGCCAGCAGGCATGTCAGATGCTTCATCGTGTATCCTCCCATTGTTCCGATCGGGCCGTTCGCTATTGAAACCGTGAAGGGGAGTAAGGCGCAAGGTCTATATTCGGATGGTGGCCAGAAACCAGTTGCGCGAGAAGCCATCCTGTCCTCGCTCCCGCCGTAAGCCCGATATGGTGGTGACCAAATCCGAGCCATGCGCCCTCGATACCCGGCACCGGCCCGATTACCGGAATGGAGTCGGCCGTCGCGGGCCGGTGGCCCATCCATTCGGTCGTGTCTCGCCAGGAGAGGCCCGGCATCGCGGCGCGGACGTTGCGTATCAAGAGGTTGAAGGGCGCGCGCGACGGCGGCGCGTCGAGCCCGCCGAATTCGACGATGCCGGCCAGTCGCACGCGGCCGTCCATCGGCGTGGCGACGAATTTCGACGATGCGAACATGACCGGTGACGTCGGCATGTGGCTCGGTTGGTGCAGGTCGATATGGTAGCCGCGTTCGCTTTCGAGCGGCACGGCAAGCCCGAGTCTTTTCGCCAGGGCGCCCGACCAGACCCCGGCCGTCACGATCGCGGCCGAGCAGTCGATGGTTTGCCCGGCAGCGCGCACCCCTACGACTTGCCCGTCCCGCCGTACGATATCGTCGACCTCGGCCCGCAGGATTCGCCCGCCGCGTGCCTCGACATGCCTGGCCAGCGCCTTGACGTGGCGCGCGGGGTCGGTGATGCGCCCGTGTCCGCCAAGCCGGACGGCGAAATCCAGGCCGGGATGGAAGAGCGGATCGTGCCGGCGAAGCGCCGCGCCGTCGAGTTCCTCCCAGCGGAAGCCATGCTGCCGGCGGATGGACCACGCGAAAGCGTCGGCCTCGAAGCCGGCGCGGTCGCGATAGGCGTAAAGATAGTCGCAAGCGTGCACGAACGCCTCCGCGCCGGTGCCCTCGGCGAGCGCCCGATGATCCGCGAGGCTTTCGCCGGTCAGCGCAAACAGCGCGTCGGCGGCGCGCCTCGTCTTTTCCGGCGTGCAGTGGGCGAGATAACGCCGGAGCCATGGCGCGAGCCTGGGGAGATGCCGCCATTTCACGAATAGCGGCTGGCGCGGGTCGAGAAGCATTCTCGGCGCCTTGCCGAGCAAGCCTGGTACGGTGACCGGAACGATGCCGCATGAGGCGAGGACGCCGCCATTGCCGTAGCTCGTCCCTTCGCCCGGCTCGCCGCGGTCGATCAGGATTACATCGTGGCCTTCCCGTTGCAGCCAGACCGCCGCCGAGACGCCGACGATACCTGCGCCGATCACGACGACTGGAGTTGCTTTCATATCTCGGTTCAAGTTGCCTGCTTCAAAATGACGATCCCCGCAGGACGCAGCCGACGTTGCTGCCTTGGTAGCTGCGTCACCTTGCTGTCCTGTGCACCATCCTCGCTCACGTCCGCCGCCTCGATGGTCCAGCCGCATTCACTTCGGGTACTCGGAAGACGATGATACGTACTGGACAGCCAGCTTGATGAGCTCGGGGAGGTTGCGGGCCCCCAGCTTCGACTTGAGCTGCGAGCTCGTGTTCACGACCGTCTTGTAGCTGACCCCCAGATCGGTGGCGATCTGTGCGTAGGGCTTACCCTCGGCAAGCAAAGCGAGCGTATGCAGTTCCCGGGATGTGGTCCCCGCCAGCGGGCTTTGGGTTCCTGTGCTTCCCAGCATGGCGACCTGCATTGCCAACTCATGTCCGAGATAGGGCTTGTTCCGACGCACGGCTTCGAACGCCTCGAGAAAATCGCGCGGGCCGGAGTCCTTCAGCACGTATCCCGTAGCGCCGGCCTTCAGCGCGCGGCTGACGACCAGCGGATCGCTGTGCATGCTGAACGCCAGGATCGGCGTGCGCTTGTCGTGAAGACGCATGCGACGGATCAGTTCGAGGCCGCCTAGCCCTCCGCTCTTCAGTGCCAGGTCGACGACGACGACGTCGGGCTTGTTGCGCCTGAGCAGGCGATAGCCGGCGGCGGCGTTGTCCGCTTCCAGCACCTGGTTGACACCGGCATCCTGCAGGACGCGGCGGCACCCCTGCAGAACGATCGGGTGATCGTCGATGAGCAGAACTGTCGTCACCGTGCAATATCTCCAGAGTCCGTTGTCTTGCGCGAACCGCTTTCGAGGGGGATGCGGACCTCGAGGCAGGTCCCTCGGCCGTTCGGATTCGGGCCGATCGCGATCTCGCCGCCAAGCGCACGCACCCGCTCGTCCATGCTGGTCAGGCCGAGGCCGCGCGCATTGGCGCTTGCCGCGCCGGCGCCGTCGTCCGCAATCGTGAGATGCAGGACGGCCGGGCCGTCAACATTGCCGTCCGCCCGGGATTCGACCGCAACTTGCCGCAGTCTGACCTCTATCGTGTCCGCTCCGGCGTGCCGCAATGCGTTGGTCACTCCTTCCTGTACGCAACGATAGATCGTGATGTTCACCGCATCCTCATAACGCGTTGCCAGATCGTCCATGGACAGCATGATCTGCGGTGCCTGTCCGTGTCGCTGGAACTCCGATATCAAGCCGCCAAGCACCTCCGAAAGCGGAAGGTGGTCGAGCGCCATCGGCCGGAGCCTGTCGAGGAGCCGACGGTTCATGAGCTGGATCTTGTCGGTGATCTCCTCGATCGTGGCGGCACGCTCGCGTATCGTCCTTCCGATTTCGTCGGGCAGTCGGCGCGTCAGCCTTTCGAGCGAAGCGGTGTCCGCCTTGATTCCAAAGAGACAAGGGCCGAGTTCGTCATGCAGTTCCGATGCGATCCGGCGGCGCTCGTCATCCTGGGCAGTCAGGAGACTGCGGCTCAGATATCGGTTCTCCGATCGTGCGGAGTCGAGCCGAAGCGCAAGTGCGTTGAATCGATCGGTGATTTCTGCGAGCGCCCGGATGTTGGGGCGAGCAAGCCGATGGCGGAACTCACCCTGTTCCAGTTCGCCGAGCCCCGCGGCGACGCCCTCCAACGGGCGCAACAAGCGCCCGAACGCTAAATGGAGCAGCACGAGAACGCTGGAGCCCAGCACCAGCGCCACGATGAGGAGATCCCTCGTCTCGCGCCATACCTCGGCGATTTCGTCGGCAGCATGGCCGACGATGACCACCGAGCCGATGTGGCGGCCGTCTGATACGATCTGCATCTCCCGCCTCACATCCTCCACCTCCACGATGGACGCAAACCAGCTCGGGACCTGGTCTTCCTCCTCCGCGGATGACGGGAACGGCAGAAGTGCGAGCCGGCGGCCATCGCCCGCGTTTATCGCGAGAAGGCGGACGTGTCGCAACTGGCCGATCCTGGCTGGAAGTTCTCCGAGCTGCGGCGCGCGCTGGAATTGCGGCTGTGCGACCACTTCGCGAACGAGTTGCTCGGCGGTTGCCATGGCGGCGGCGACCTCGACCTCCGAGGACTTCTTGGCGTTGTAGACGATTATGATCGTGGCGGCAGCCCCGGCCAGCAACCCGACGAGCGTAACTGTCGCCAGGATTTGCGCGCGCAGCGATATGGCGCGCCAACGTGAGGCCAACCAGGATCGCCACAATTGGTGAATGGCTGGCGCCGTGAAGGGGTGGTGAGCAATACTGTCGGCCATCGACCTGTTCCTGGCTCGAGCTTCCGTCGCCGGTGCGGAGCACTGCCAATACGGACTTTTGTGGCACGAGCGCCTTGCCGCTGGCAATCTTGCCGTTGCCGGCGGCCAGATTGGGAGCCGTGCCGGGAACTTTTGGCAACGAAGTGAAGAACAAGTCCCATAGGCGTTCTGAACGAAGCTTTATATCCTGTCCTCGCCTGAAAGCAGGTACACGCATCTACCGTCAGCGACGTCCGGAGAGCGGCTCCCTAAACCGTGACCATCCCGACACCGCTGACGGCGATGCATAAAAGAGGCGGGCACCTCCTTGAACGCGTCGAAATGGCTACACGGTAGCTGTGGTGGCGAAGGAGTGTTCATGCGTTGTCCGACCATTCTGGTCTTGTCGGCATTGCTGGTGGTTCTCCCGGCAAGAATTGCATTCGCCCAAACCGCCAAGGCTGAGCCCGTCGAGATCCGGATCGGCTATCTTCGGGCTTACGAGCCGCAGTTGGCGCTTTCGGTTCTGGATGGGGCGCCGCGTGACGAGGGTGTTGCGGGGGCGAATGTGGCGATTGCCGACAACAACACGACCGGCAAGTTCATGGGCCAGGAGTTCGCGCTCGACGTGAGCGAGGTGAAGCCGGACGCCGACGTGGTCGCGGCGTTCCGCGACATGGTCGCCAGGGGCGATCGC
>JALYWP010000296.1 GCA_030852655.1 Pseudomonadota bacterium
TGACGGGTCAAATGTGCCAAAGGCCGACCAGGATTGCGCTATGAGTCCTTGCGTCGCCTACGAAGATGGCTCCGGGGTGCCACCTTGCAATCAGATCATGAGAGTGGGTCTAGGCATGCGTTGCGCAGCCATGTCGTCAATGTCCGACATGGTGCCCCGCGCAGACTGAAAGGGGGCCGATTCCGGATCGTCCGCTTTAGGGCCTTGAGAGGCAGCCTCTACTCGTGGACGAACCTCGGCGGCTCGGAAAGGCGCGTAGCGGTGGTGCCGGAAACCTTGCTGGCCGCTGTAACGTGAAAGCGAGGGTGGTACGCCCAAGGGGAATCGAACCCCTGTTCCCGCCGTGAAAGGGCGGTGTCCTGACCGCTAGACGATGGGCGCGCTTAGACGAAGCGGCTTATAATGGCGTTGCCTGCGGGCGGCAACCCGTCAAACACACGCATCGCCAACTTTTTCGCCGCACGCGGCCACTCGAAGCGCCGGCGCGCATCAGGCCGCGTGCCGGTCTCCGACGCCTTCCGGAGGCTCAGGTCTTGCGCCCGCCGCACTTCCAGTTCCAGTCGCGCTCCGGACCGACGTCGATATGGATGGACTGGTGGCAATAGGTACCGACGCCGCCGCGGCCGGGCATGGCGCGCACATATTTGGCGAGTTCCCACTTGCTGACGCCGGGAAGCTGCACGTCGGCGGCGGCGCAATACATGTGCTGCGACTTCTCGGCGCCGCGGACCTTCTTGTTGTAGGCCGGGCTGCGATAGCCGGAGGTGACGATCAGCCGCTTGCCGAAATGCCGCTCGACCTGCTTCAGCATGCGCACCAGCTTGGGCTTGAGGCAGGCCGTGTCGACCGTTTCGCGCTGCTTCAACAGGCCGTTGGGAGCGAGGCGGGCGAGGCCGGCGGCGGAAGCGACATCGTAGGAGCCGATATCCTCGTAGACGTCGATGTCGCTGTCGTCGTCGATTCCGGACTTGCGCTTGATCTCGAAGAGGTTGGTCTTGCGTACGCCAGGCAGTGCGAAATCGCCGGCGCCGTCGTCGATGCCGTCGTCCTCGGCACCCAGCGATGCAAAGCGTACGGCCGCTGCCTGCTTGCGTTTTTCCTCGCCGGAGTCGGGAAGCGCGATGACCGGCTTGGCCTTCGTAGCCTGGGCCGCTATGGCCGCGGTGGATTTTGCTTTTGCCGGGTCGGCTTTCGCAGGCGTCGATCCGAAGAAGGAGGAGAGGAAGCTCTTCTTTTTGGGTTCGATCGGCGCGGCGGGCATCGTGCCGGCGGTCAGGAACGGGCCGCCATTCTCAAGCACCTGGCCGGTGGGGGAGGGGTCGCTTGCAGAGGGGGCTGCCGCGCCGGCCTTGGCTGCCTCGGCTTCCGACTTGGCCGTTTGCGGCTTGTCCTTGGCTGCGGTCAGGACGGCCTCGGCGGTTGCCTGTTCGCCGGATTTGGCGGTTTCGGCCTTGGCTGCCTTGCCGTCGGCAGGTTTCGTCGCAGGAAGTGCAGCCTGCGCCGGCGAAGTCACGTCGACTTCGTCGGCCGCGGCAAGCTGGAGGTCGACGGAGGGCGCACCGGCTTCGGTTCGGGCCTGCGCAAGCTCCATCGTGGGTTCGCTGGTCGAGGAACAGGAGGCGAGCAGCACGGCAAGGAGCGCCGCGACAGCCGCGTTGCGCCTTCCCCTCGCTGGACGCATTCCTGAATTCAAAGGTTTCCCCTGCTTACGTCCGCGCGGCGGCGGGCTTTCCGTTCGCATCCGGCGGGGTCATCCCGACCTCTTCCGGACGCCGGGCGCGAGGCCTGTGAATCTGCAGCGCTACCCAAGTTCCGATCATGTAGCAAATCAGGCTTGCTCGTGGCCACCTTTTCGCCGCTTCGGCCATGCTGGTCAATATTCGCGGCATCAAAGAATGTTACACGCGAACCTTCACATAGGTGCCCGGCGCGTCGCCCAGCACCTTGACGCCCTTGCCCGGCTTTCTCGCCTTCACGCGGCGGTCGTCATGGCCGAGTATCCATTTTTGCCAATGCGGCCACCACGAACCTGATGTCTCCGTCGCCTTGGCGATCCATTCGTCCAGGCTGCCCGTGGGCTTGCCCCCGGTCCAATACTGGTACTTCTTCGATTCGGGCGGGTTCACCACGCCGGCTATATGTCCCGATCCCGTCAGCACGTATTCGACCTTGCCGCCGAAATATTTCGATCCGAGGAAGACAGAGCGTGCCGGAGCGATGTGATCGTCCCTGGTGGCGAGGTTGTAGACGGGGATCTTTATGTCGGAGAGCGATAATGTGCGACCGGCAAGTTCCATCCTGCCTTGCGCCAGCGTGTTGTCGAGATAGCAGTTGCGCAGATAGTAGGAGTGGTTGGCGGCGGCCATGCGGGTCGAATCCGCGTTCCAGTAGAGCAGGTCGAAGGGCAGGGGATCTTTGCCGCGCAGATAGTTGTTGACGACATAGGGCCAGATCAGATCGCCCGAGCGCAGCATGTTGAAGGCAGCCGCCATCCTGGTGCCGTCGAGATAGCCTTTTCCGCTCATCGAGCGCTCGACGGCCGCGACCTGGTCCTCGTCGACGAAGACCTTGAGGTCGCCGGCATGGGTGAAGTCGACCTGCGTGGCAAACAGCGTCGCCGAACGGATGCGGTCGTCGCCTTCCTGCGCCATGAGGGCGAGGGCGGCCGCCAACAGCGTGCCGCCGACGCAATAGCCGACGGCGTTCACCTCGCGTTCGCCAGTCGCCTTCTCGATCGTGTCGAGTCCGTACTCCAGGCCCTCGCGGATATAGGCCTCCCAGTTCTTGGCGCCGTGGCGCTCGTCGGGATTGACCCACGAAACGACGAACACGGTGTGGCCCTGATCGACCGCCCAGCGGATGAAGGATTTTTCCGGGTTGAGGTCGAGTATGTAGAACTTGTTGATCCAGGGCGGGCAGATCAGCAACGGCCGTTTCAGCACGGTTGCGGTCGTCGGCTCGTACTGGATGATCTCGGCGATGTCGCTGCGGCCGACCACCTTGCCGGGGCTCATGGCGATGTTCCTGCCGATCTCGAAGCGAGAATCGTCGGACTGCCTGAGCTTCAGGTCGCCCTTGCCGGCGGCGATGTCCTCGGCGAGCATCTTCATGCCTCGCACGAGGTTTTCGCCATTGGAAGCGACCGTTTCGCGAAAGAGCTCCGGATTGGTCAGGATGAAGTTCGTGGGCGAGACCGCATTGGCGACCTGCTTGACGTAGAAGCTGGCCTTGTGGCGCGTGTGCTCGTCGAGGCCGTCGGCCTTCTCGACGAGATCGCTCGCCCAGCGAGAGGTGACCAGATAGACCTGCTTCAGGAAATCGAAGAAGGCGTTCCTGCCCCATTCGGGGTCCTGGAAGCGCTTGTCGCCGCGGTCCGGATTTATTGCCTCGGCCGGCTCGTCGCCCGTTCTGGCGCGGCTGATCGAATTTCCCCAGACCGTGAGATAGCCGGCGAAGAGTCGGGTCTGCGCCTCCAGCGCCCGCGAGGGGTCGGACAGCCAGTATTCGGTCACCTTGGAGAAGGTCTTGACCATGTCGGTCATCGGTTCGGCTACGGAATCGCGGATTTCGCCTTTCTCGCGAGGCTCCGCCCAGGCGGACGCAGCCTTGCCTGCCTGCTCGATCATGTGGGCGAGGTTCAGCGCGAAGCGTTCCGGGTCCTTGATCAGGTATTGCTCGACGTCCGGCGTTTTGCCGGCATCGGCCTTGCCCGGCTCGCCTGCCTTGGACATGATCGAAACCGCTCCTCCCGGGACTACCCTCCGGCGCTTTCTTGACATATTAACATGGGACGTCCAATGCGTCCTAACGCGCCGGTATGGGCAAAGATATGACATTTGGTAAAGGCGGACGGCTTTTCCCGGGCATCGGCGCTGCGGCGCTGCTTGCTGCCGCGCTGTTTGGAACAGCCTGCAGCAGCACGACCGTCGAGGACGTGCCGGCCGCGGAAGGCCGCAGCGGCGGTCCGGTCGACACCGGCACCTTTCCCAACTTGAATATACCGCCGCAGGCGGCGACCGCGCAGTTCACCGAGAACGAGAGCCAGGCCAAGCTCGCGCAGCTTCGTGCCTTGCAGCAGAACCAGAGCCGCGGCGCGCCCGTGGAGTCGCCGGAAATTCTCCGCAAGCGACTGCAGGTTTCCCAGGACGAGCAAGACGAGACTCTGAAGATCATCGAGGGCGAGTGACGCCTCGACCGCTTCTTCAAATCGGTATATATCGCGCCGCACCCAGGAAAATCGCCGCAGCGCCCGGATTTCTGACATGGAAGAGTTTCACAAGGTCCGACGCCTTCCGCCCTATGTCTTCGAGCAGGTCAACCGGCTGAAGGCCAGCGCCCGCTCGGCCGGCGCCGACATCATCGACCTCGGCATGGGCAATCCGGACCTGCCGACGCCCAGGGCGATCGTCGACAAGCTGGTGGAGGTGGTGCGCGACCCGCGCACGCATCGCTATTCCTCCTCGCGCGGCATTCCCGGCCTTCGCCGCGCCCAGGCCGGCTATTACGCCCGCCGCTTCGGGGTGAAGCTCGATCCGGACCGGGAGGTGGTGGCGACGCTCGGCTCCAAGGAAGGCTTCGCCAATATGGCGCAGGCGATCACGGCGCCAGGCGACGTGATCCTGTGCCCGAACCCGACCTATCCGATCCATGCCTTCGGCTTCATCATGTCGGGCGGCGTGATCCGCTCGTTGCAGGTTGAGCCGGACGACAATTTCATCCCGGCGCTCGAGCGCGGCGTGCGGCATTCGATTCCCAAACCGCTGGCGCTGATCCTCAACTACCCGTCGAACCCGACCGCGCAGGTGGCTACCCTCGATTTCTACAAGGACGTGGTCGCCTTCGCGAAGAAGAACGACATCATCATCCTTTCTGACCTCGCCTATTCGGAGATCTATTTCGACGGCAATCCGCCGCCTTCGGTGCTGCAGGTGCCCGGCGCGATGGATGTGACCGTGGAGTTCACCTCCATGTCGAAGACCTTCTCCATGCCGGGCTGGCGCATGGGCTTCGCCGTCGGCAACGAGCGGCTGATCTCGGCACTGACGCGGGTGAAATCCTATCTCGACTACGGCGCCTTCACGCCGATCCAGGTGGCGGCGACGGCGGCTCTCAACGGTGACGGCGCCGACATCGCCGAGGTGCGCGATGTCTACCACAAGCGCCGCGACGTGATGGTCGATTCCTTCGGCCGTGCCGGCTGGGATATTCCACCGCCCGCCGCCTCGATGTTTGCCTGGGCGCCGATCCCGGAGCCGTTCAGGCATCTTGGCTCGCTGGAGTTCTCCAAGCTCCTGATCGAGCACGCGGATGTGGCCGTGGCACCTGGCGTGGGTTTCGGGGAACATGGCGACGACTATGTGCGCCTCGCCTTCGTGGAGAACGAGCACCGCATCCGCCAGGCGGCTCGCAACATCAAGCGCTTCCTTGCTTCATCGGCAAAGCAGCCCAACAATGTCGTGTCTCTCGCGACGCGGCGGTGATTCAATCTTTTCCGGCAAATATTTGATTTGAGAGGCTTTTCGGCACATGGCTGACGCGTTGCGTGTGGGAATTGCGGGGCTGGGCACGGTCGGTGCGTCGGTTGTGCGCGTGCTCTGCGAGAAGGCAGCGGAACTGACGCGCCAGTGCGGCCGGCCGATTGCGGTCGCCGCCGTCTCGGCGCGCAGCAAGCGCAAGGATCGCGGCGTCGACCTTTCCTCGGCGAAGTGGTTCGACGACCCGGTCGCGCTGGCGCAGACGGCTGACATCGACGTCTTCGTCGAACTGATCGGCGGCGACGAGGGGGTGGCGCGCGCTTCGGTGAAGGCCGCGCTCGAGGCTGGCCGTCATGTGGTGACGGCCAACAAGGCGCTGCTTTCCAGGCATGGCGTGGCGCTTGCCGAGATTGCCGAGAGGAAGGGCGCTCTCTTGAACTACGAGGCGGCGGTGGCCGGTGGCATCCCGGTCATCAAGACGATGCGCGAGGCGATGGCCGGCAATACGGTCAGCCGCGTATTCGGCATCCTCAACGGCACGTGCAATTACATCCTGACCCGCATGGAAGCGGAGGGCCTGTCTTTCGACGCCTGCCTCAAGGACGCGCAGCGGCTCGGCTATGCGGAGGCCGATCCGACTTTCGATATCGAGGGCCACGACACCGCGCACAAGCTTTCGATCCTGACCGCGCTGGCCTTCGGCACGAAAATCTCGGCCGGCGACATCTACATGGAGGGCATCTCGAATATCAGCCAGGCCGACATCCGCGCGGCCGCCGATCTCGGCTACCGCATCAAGCTGCTCGGCGTCGCCCAGCGCACCGAGAGCGGCATCGAGCAGCGGGTGCATCCGACCATGGTGCCTACCGCTTCCGTCATTGCGCAGGTACACGGCGTCACCAATGCGGTGGCGATCGAGACCGACATCCTGGGCGAACTCCTGCTGTCGGGTCCCGGTGCGGGCGGCAACGCGACCGCTTCGGCCGTGGTCGGCGACATCGCCGACATCGCGAAAAGCCAGCCGGGCTTCCAGCACGGCCCCGTCTTCGGCTGGCCGGCCAAGCAGCTCAAGCCCTACAAGAAGGCCCGGATGCGGAGCCATGCCGGCGGTTATTTCATCCGCCTGACGGTGCATGACCGCATCGGCGTCTTTGCAGCGATTGCCAAGCGCATGGCCGACAACGACATTTCGCTGGAATCCATCGTGCAGCGCTCGGCCGACGCCGACGCGCAGAAGACCGTCATCCTCGTCACGCATGAAACGACCGAGGCGGCGGTGCGCAAGGCGACCGACGGCATCACCAAAGACGGCCACCTGACGACCAAGCCGCAGGTTATCCGCATCGAGCGGGCGGGATAGCCAACTTCGTATCACCACAAGATACTTTTCGTTGGCTGTCGGTGCGTATCATGAGATGGTACGTCCGGTGGGGGAAATATGATTAGGTCATTTCGGGATAAGAAAACCGAGGCGGTCGCGGCCGGAAGGTTCCGAAAGGCTTCCCGCCAGACCTGATCCGTTCCGCTCAAAGGAAATTGTTCATGATCGAGCATGCCGTCGATCTCAGCGATCTGAAAACTCCACCCGGGAATAAACTGCATGCTCTCAACGAGGACCGCAGAGGACAGCACGCGGTCCGGATCAACGATCAATTCCGCATCTGTTTTCGGTGGGTGGACGGCCGGGCTGAGGATGTCGAGATCACCGACTTTCATTAAGCGTATCCGCCGCTACCTCAGGAGCTTCCATGTCGCACCTTCATTTCAATCCGCCTGTTCACCCCGGCGAAATCCTTCGGGAGGAATACCTCGCTCCGCTCCGGCTGAAGCCCTATACACT
>JALYWP010000327.1 GCA_030852655.1 Pseudomonadota bacterium
CCGCCTGAACTCATGTTCGGCGGGAAGTTCGCGCAACCGGCCATGGCCAGGCTGCCGATCAGAAGTGCAGCGACAGGGCGTTCAAGCACGTGCAAGCCCCCCTTCCCAATCCCCGTTCTCGGGAGTCGAAATGCTTTTTGAGAGGCTAACGCTACGCCAGTTTTTCCCTACCCCTAAACACTATTAATTTCCCGGAAAGAAATCCTCCGGGTGATTCAGATAATATACCTGCACTATCCGGAATCGGTATGTCTGCATGAATAGGTATCTCGCAAGAGATCGGAAGGGTCGACTTCCATTCTGCAGTATAGGCCGATCCGCAGCATCGTGCGTGCGCCGACGACGTGACCATAACTATCCTGTGGCTGTTCCCTGTCCCGACCGCCCTCATTCGGAAGGGTTCAGGTCGTCTACTCCTTTCGAGGTATATGCTTTTGGGAATGGTACTTTTCCCTTGTCTTGGCGTCTAATCGCCACCAGCTATTCTCGATTCCTTCCGTTTTTCAGGACAAGAACATGAACCGGATATTGCTTTCGACGGCGGTGTTGATGGCGGCCGTGACTTTTTCCGGCACCGCCGGCGCGCAGATGAACAACAAGCCCTACTCGTTCGGATCCGGCCCGATCGGCATCAGCAAGGCCGGCAGGCAGGCGATCATCGACCAGAAGCTGAATGGCAGCACACCGGACAATCTTTTCCGCGACGGGTTCGGCAATCTACAGTCGGCGACACGAGGTCCGGAGGGCGTGCCCATCCTGACCGATCGCGCGGGCATCCAGGATGTCGGCCGGGCTGGACGGCATTCGCCGCTAGGGCAAGACCCCGGACGGTTCAACAGCTTCTTCGTCAAGCTGCACGGCTCGAGCAACGGGCTGCCGCCGGAAAGCAGTTCCTCCGGCCAGATGATCGATGGCTGGACCGGGAACGTCCAGGGCATCGCCACCATCGGCGGCAATTCGGTCGATGTGTGGACCGGCATGGTCTACTTCCTGTCGTACTGACCGGCTGTCATACCGCCCGGCGCCGGTGGCCCTGGCACCGCTCACTCGCCGACGCCCTCCAGCAAGCCCCTCTGTACCGCCCAGATCGCCGCCTGGGTCCTGTTGTGCACGCCGACCTTCTTCAGGATGGCCTTGATGTGCACCTTTACGGTGGCTTCGGTGATGGCCATCTTTCCCGCGATCACCTTGTTCGGAGCGCCGCGCACCAACCAGTTGACGATCTCGGATTCACGTTCGGATAGATGCGCGTCGTATTCGCCCGCGACGCGTGACCGGCCCCTGGCCCAGTCGGCCTCCGTCAGGAGTTCGACGAGTTGGCTTGGAAACACTTTCTCGCCTAGCATGACGAGATTGAGGGATTCGACCAGCGCCTCGGGCGAAATCTCCTCCAGCAGATAACCATCCACCCCATGGACGAAGCTCTCGGCGATCTCGGCGGCATCCAGCGTCCTGGCCAGAATAACGATCCACGGCGGCACCGCGCATGCCTTCAAAGTCTCGATTTCCTCGGAAAGAGCCGCCAGCCGGTCGGGCTTCTGAAGAAGCAGAAGTACCCTGTCGCCGCTGCGGATGCCGTCAAACACCGCGGCGTCCCGAAGCGTTTCCGCCGCGGCCGCTACCGCAAATGGAGTATCTTCGAGGAGTCCCGACAGCGCAGCTCGAAAGAGCCTACTTTGACCGACCAGAAAAGTATGCATCGCCACCACCCACTTTGGAGGCTGCGATTCTCTGGGAACCCGGCGTGCCAGCCACATCCAATGGCGCAGTAGCGCATCAATAGTTCAGGTATTCGCCAGCCCCCTGGATGCATCGCAACCAGACGAATGCCATTCCCCCCGAACAGTGCCCACGGAAAGTAAATTATCACAAATTGTCCCCGGAGCAAAAGGTGGATTCAAACGGTACCTCGAATTTTCCGGAATTACCCATTCGGGATAGCTGGATTTACTGGATTTGCGACGGATTGGTGAAAATGCCACCGTTCACAATTCCATCCTGGATAAAAGCTTTTCAGGTCGCGATGCCCGCGCATCGCTTCAACGCCACATTTGATACGTAGCGGAGAAGCCCGTCATCGAAATCCAGGGTATCATGTCCGTAGCCTGCCGCGTCCTTCTCACCGTATCCCTGTTCGCATCGATCGCCGGCGTGGGTCCGGCCCAGGCCGGACCGATCAACGTCAAACCGGCGGCCACGCAGCAATATGTCATCATTTCCTTCGACGGCGCGCATGACATCGCGCAGTGGAAGCGAAGCCGCGCGCTTGCCGCGCAGACGGGTGCGCGCTTCACCTATTTCCTGTCCTGCGTTTTCCTGCTGTCGAAGGAAACGCGCGGCGAATACAGGGCGCCGGGCAACAGGGCCGGCCGGTCGCAGGTGGGCTTCGCACAGACGAAATCGGAAGTGGCGGAGCGGCTCGGCCAGATCCGGCTCGCAGCAGCCGAAGGCCACGAACTTGCCAGCCATGCCTGCGGCCATTTCGACGGCAAGGATTGGAGCGAGACCGACTGGCTGGAGGAGTTTTCGTCGTTCAGGCGCATCATGGCCGAGGCCTATACGATCAACGACATCGAAGAGCCCGAGGACTGGCGCCGTTTCGCAGAGAGCGCGGTGTCGGGGTTTCGCGCACCCTATCTCAGCACGAGTGCAGCACTTTACGGCGCGCTCGAGGCGGCCGGCTTAAGGTACGATGCAAGCGGCGTTTCACAAGGCCCGGTCCACCCGCACCTGGAAGGAGGCGTCGAGCGCTTTTCGCTGCCGCAGATCCCTGAAGGACCGAAGGCGCGCCGGGTGATCGCGATGGACTACAATCTCTTCGTGCGCCACTCGGGCGGATTCGAGCGGCCGGACGAGGCGGCGGCGTTCCAGGAGCGCAGCTACGAGGCGTTCAAGGCAGCTTTCGATGCACAGTACGAAGGAGGCCGCGCGCCACTGCAACTCGGCTTCCACTTCACGCTGATGAACGACGGCGCCTATTGGAACGCGCTGGAACAGTTTGCCGGCGAGGTATGCGGGAAGGCCGATGTCGTGTGCACGAGCTATGCCGACTATCTTGGGCGGATGCAGGTGACAGGCGAAACCGCGGCCCCTTCAGCCGGCGGCTGAGCCGGCGGCCCCGCAGCACCCAAGCTTACGAGGCCGGCTGGTCCTCCGGCTGGAGTCCTGCCTTCTCACGCTCCAGATAGTGCTGGTCGATCTGCGGCAGCGGTGCGCCCTCGAGCGTTGCCTCAAAGGCGCGCAGGCGCTTGTAGATCGATATCAACTCCACGATCGTCGGCCAGGAGTTCACCAGATACTGGAACGAGTTCGCCACCTGGGTGAATGCGGCAACGATCTGCTGGAAGACGCCGAAGGTGATCTTTCCGACGGCCAGCGTCGGTACCAGGATCAGCGTGGCGAAGACGGCATCGGCCTGGATGTAGAGATAGCGCACGACATCGAAATAGACGTAATGTGCATAGAGCGTGAAATAGTTCTTGCGGACATTGGAAAACAGCTCGCGAAGCGTCGGCGGCTGCGCCCGCTCCTCGTCGTCCTCGCCATAGACGAGTTCCTTGCGGAACGCCGCCTCGACGCGCTGGTTCTTGAATTCGAGACCGGGGAGCTTGATGCCGACGATCGCAAGCAGCATCGTGCCGAAGAGCGACCAACCGACCGCCGCGATGACCAGCGGGGCCGGAATGGCGCCGATGATGGGCAGCTCCGTGATGTGCCGCGACAGCGAGGCGAGCAGCGGCAGGAATGCAATCAGCGTCATGATGGAATCGATGAAATTCACGCCCAGGCCCTGCATGGTCCCGGAGAAACGCATCGTGTCGTCCTGCACGCGTTGCGACGCGCCCTCGATGTGACGCAGCCTCTTCCAGTAGGAGGTGAAGTAATCGTTCATGGCGGTGCGCCAGCGAAAGACGTAGTGGCGCACGAAGAAGAGGTTGAGCACGGCGACGGTGATGCCGACAAGCGCCAATGAAAGGAACTGCCATACGCCGAGATAGATCTCCGTGGGAGAGACCGAGCCGGGCGTCGTCAGCGCGCGCTGCACCATGTCGTAGAAGAAGCCGCGCCAGTCGTTGAGCGCGACCGACACCTGGACGGAGAAATTGGTGACGAAGATGACGAGGCCGGAGCCGAGGATCGACCAGTTCTGCCAGGGGTGCGGCGCGTAGCGGGACCAGAAAAGATAGAACAGCCCGATGCCGGCGGCGAAATAGGTATAGAACCAGAGGAAGGAGGGCGTCAGGAAACGCATCGGCGAGATGAGCGGCGGCGCGTCCGGATCGACCGGGGGCATGCCTAGCCACGTGCCGAGCTGTTCACCTCCAACGAACCACAGGACGACGAGCACGAGGCTCCAGACGACGGCCGAGATGAAGAATGGCTTCGGCTGGGGGAAAAAGGATACGAACAAAGCGGCGGTTCCTTGTGAGGGACGCGGTCAGGCCGGCGGCATGAATCCACACTTCCCGGCGAAAGAAAATGCCCAGCCTGCGGCAAGCGACATCGATTCCGGCGAGCGCCAGAACGCACAATCGTGGCGATTTTGGCTACGGTCCAAGCGATAACGAAACGGTGAAGGGGGCGTCGAGACGATCAGCGGCTGGAAACCGCCTGTTCGTAGATCTGCGGCTTGAAGCCGACCGTGATGGCGCCATCGACGTCGAGCACCGGACGCTTGATCAAAGTCGGATGTGCCTGCATCAGCGCGAGCGCCTTCTTCTCGTCGAGGCCGGCCTTGTCGGCGTCGGAGAGTTGCTTGAAGGTCGTGCTCGCCCTGTTGAGCAGCTTTTCCCAGCCGACGGCCGTTTTCCAGCGGGCAAGATGCTTCGGGTCGAGGCCCTCGGCGCGGTAGTCGACGAAGCGATGCTCGACGCCGCTCGCCTCGAGCCAGCTGCGCGCCTTCTTCACCGTGTCGCAGTTCTTGATGCCGTAGATGGTGACGGTCATGGACGAATCTCTCTCCTGCCCCCGCTTACGACGCGCCGGAGATTCTTGGAAGCGCTCAGGCGGCGCTCTTCACCCGCTCCGGAAACAGCGCGCGCAACCCCTCGAGCGAGGCCTTCGCAATGCCGCGCTCGGTGATGAGGCCTGTGATCAGCCGCGCAGGCGTCACGTCGAAGGCGGGATTGGCCGCGGGCGAGTTCTCCGGCGAGACACGTACCTGCGCGATGTCGCCAGCTGCGGTCTTGCCCTGGACGTAGGACACCTCGTCGCCGGAGCGCTCTTCGATCGGGATTTCCCGGATACCGTCGCGTACGGTCCAGTCGATGGTCGGCGACGGCAGGCCGACATAGAAGGGGACGCCATTGTCATGGGCGGCCAGCGCCTTCAGATAGGTGCCGATCTTGTTGCAGACGTCGCCATTGGCGGTGGTGCGGTCCGTGCCGACGACAACCATGTCGACCTGGCCGCGCTGCATCAAATGGCCGCCGGCATTGTCGACGATCAGCGTGTGCGGCACGCCATGGCCTGCCATCTCCCAGGCAGTCAGCTGGGCGCCCTGGTTTCGCGGCCGCGTCTCGTCGACATAGACATGGACGGGAACGCCCGCTTCCGCGGCGAGATAGATCGGCGCGGTGGCGGTGCCGTAGTCAACTGTCGCCAACCAGCCGGCGTTGCAGTGGGTCAGGATGTTGACTGGCTCGCCGGGCTTTTTCTGGGCGGCGATCTGCTTGATGATTTCCAGGCCGTGCCTGCCAATGGAGCGGTTGAGTTCGATATCCTCGTCGGCGATCTCGCCGGCGCGGCGCCAGGCGACGGCGGCGCGGTCGGAGGGGAAGAGCGGCGACAGTACGCGCTTCATTTCGTCGAGCGCCCAGCGCAGATTGATCGCGGTCGGCCGCGTCTCGTGCAACCGGTGCCAGACGCGGTCGAGCGAAGCGTCGGAGGGATCGTCCAGCATCTGGATGGCGACGCCATAGGCGGCCGTCACGCCGATCAGCGGCGCCCCGCGTACCCACATGTCGCGGATCGCCGTGGCGATGCCGTCCACCGTGCCAACCGTCTCGACGCGGAAATCATGCGGCAGCCAGCGCTGGTCGATGATGTCTACCGAGCGGCCGTCGGCGTTCGGCCAGATGGTACGGTAGTGGCGGTCTCCGACTTTCAAGCGACAATTCCCTTCTCGAAGCGGATAGCGAGCGCGTTGATCTCGTCGAGGCCGTGGATGCGTTCGCGGTTGACGCAGATATGACGGCCGAACTTCAACGCCTTCGCCTCACATCTAGCGCGCAGATCCTCGTCTTGTATGGTCTCGAAGTCGGCATTGTGGGCGAGACCGAGGATGCGGCGGTGGATCTCGACACCGGCAAAGCCCAGCATGTCGATCCAAATATCGTGCAGCATGCGGTCGAGCGCCTGTTCGGCGCCGAGCGGATCGCCGCGATCCTCGAAGAGACGGCGGTCGTAAAGCATCCCCGAACGCTCGGTGCGCCAGAGGTGCGAGAACTCCTCGCGGAAGACCGACCATGTCTCGACGATGACGCCGAGCAGATAGGTGCGCATTTCTTCGCGGTCGCCGCCTTTCTCATGGCCCGACTGCGAGAAATAGGCCATCCAGAAATTGGCGAGCAGCATGCCGACGTCGAAGGCCATCGGCCCGTAGAAGGCGAATTCCGGATCGATGACGCGAGTATCCCCGTCGGTCACCATGATCGAGCCGGAATGCAGGTCGCCATGGACCAGAGTCTCGGCGTTCGCCGTGAACATGTGCTTCAGCTTCTGCGCCTCGACCTTGAGGTCGCGGTCGGCGCGCAGTTCCGCCACCAGCGCATCGAGTTGCGGCGAGGTATGCCGGTTCATCGCCGCTTCGTAGTAGGGATCGGTGAAGACCAGGCTCTCGGTGATGTCGCAAAGCTCGGCATTGTCGGCGAAGAGCGCGAGGTCTTCCTTGCGGGC
>JALYWP010000348.1 GCA_030852655.1 Pseudomonadota bacterium
CACCACCGGCGACATCATAGCGCTGTCGCCGCCGCTGATCATCACCAAGGGCCAGATCGACGAGTTGATCGACCATGTCCGCGAGGTGCTGCGGTCGGTGGACTGACAAGGACTGCTTGTGGGCGGCGACGGGAACCGCCCGCCGCATCCGGTGCATGATTCCGAAAAGTGGACACCGGTTTTCGGATAGGATCATGCTCGACAAAGACAGAGCACGATCGCGCTTCAAAGAAGCGAGATCGTGCGTCTTGTAATGAGAGGAAACTGCATGGCCGCACCCGGCGAAAATCTCCGCATCAATTCCGATCGCTTGTGGGACTCGATCATGGAGATGGCGAAGATCGGCCCCGGCATCGCCGGCGGCAACAATCGCCAGACGCTGACCGACGAGGACGGCGAGGGGCGGCGGCTTTTCCAGACATGGTGCGAGAAGGCCGGGCTCACGATGGGCGTCGACCAGATGGGCACGATGTTCGCCCGTCGCGAGGGGAGCGACCCTGACGCGCTGCCGGTCTATGTCGGCAGCCATCTCGACACGCAGCCGACCGGCGGCAAGTTCGACGGCGTGCTCGGCGTCCTCGGCGGGCTCGAGATCATCCGCACGCTGAACGACCTCGACATCAAGACCAAACATCCGATCGTCGTCACCAACTGGACGAACGAGGAAGGCACGCGCTATGCGCCGGCGATGCTCGCATCCGGCGTCTTCGCCGGGGTCCATACCCAGGACTACGCCTATGCGCGCCAGGACAAGGAAGGCAAGCGTTTCGGCGACGAACTGGAGCGCATCGGCTGGAAGGGCGACGAGCCGGTCGGCCAACGCAAGATGAAGGCCTTCTTCGAACTGCATATCGAGCAGGGGCCGATCCTCGAGGATGAGGACATCGACATTGGCGTCGTCACCCACGGCCAGGGCCTGAAATGGCTGCAGGTGACGCTGACCGGCAGGGAGGCGCATACCGGCTCGACGCCGATGCCCAAGCGCCGCAACGCCGGGCTCGGCATGGCGCGGGTGACCGAACTGGTGCACGAAGTCGCCATGGACTATCAGCCCGACGCGGTCGGTGCGATCGGCCACATGGAGGTCTATCCGAATTCGCGCAACATCATCGCCGGACGGACCGTCTTCACCGTCGACATCCGTTCGCCGGAGAAGGAGGTGCTCGACGCGATGGACGGACGCATCCGCGAAGGCATCGCCACCATCTGCGAGGCGCTCGACATTTCCTTCGAGATCGAGCAGGTCGGCCATTTCGACCCGGTCACCTTCGACGAGAGTTGCGTCAAGGCAATCCGGGACGCCGCCGAACGGCTCGGCTACTCGCATCGCAACATCGTGTCGGGTGCCGGCCACGACGCCTGCTGGATCAACCGCGTCGCGCCGACCGCCATGGTCATGTGCCCCTGCGTGGACGGACTGAGCCACAATGAGGCCGAGGAAATCTTCCCGGAATGGGCCGCTGCGGGCTGTGACGTGCTCTTCCATGCGGTGGTCGAGACGGCGGTGATCGTGGAGTGACCGGACCGGCGACCGGTTGAACAAGGTACGGAAAGCGCCGATAATCGCTGCGATCCAACAGGAGGCCATTATGGGGCGTCCGAGAGAACTCACCGCAGAAGAAAGACGGCAGCTCATTTCCGACGGCTATCGGCCTGTCGAGATATGGGTACCCGACTTGTCCGATCCCAACCTGCTGGCCCGGGCCGAAGCTGAGGCCAAAAGGATCGCCAAGGCCGATCAGGACGAAGACATCGTCGACTGGATCGAAGCCATTCAGCAAGACATGTGGGAGGGCGAAGATCGCAGATGAAGCGCGGCGATGTGGTGGTTGTCGCATTGCCGGGAGACCTGGGCAAACCGAGGCCGGCGGTCATCGTGCAGGCAAACGTCCTCAATGACAATCTCAGGACCGTCATGCTCTGCCCTATCAGCAGCTTCTCATCCGATCCCAGCTTCTTTCGTGTTCCGGTCGAGCCTACTCCTGAAAACGGGCTTCGCCTGCCTTCGGAAATCATGGTGGAGAAGCTGCAGGCTGCCAATCGGATCAGAATTACCGAGGTCATCGGTCGGCTGGATGACTTGACCCTTCGCAAGCTCGCGCGTTCGCTGACGATTGCGCTCGCCTTGACGGAGGTATGATTCCTGCCTGTGATGCGGTGCGGCCTTCCTTGTTGCCGTTTCCCACGCTTCAGCCATTCCCGCCCGGGGTGGACAGCCATGTCGCGATCGTGGCCTGTGGTCACGAAGACAAGGAACTGGCGCCGCTCGGCCCGATGCATGTGCAAAACGGCGCTGACGGCGTGGACGCCTGTCTCGTCTTCGACCAAGATGGCTTGATGTGGGGCGAGGCCGGACGGTGTTGATGACTTTAAAGGAAGCCACGGCGATGGCGGGTGCGCCGGTCGTCGAAGCGAAAAATCTCGGCCTGACGTTCGAGACGAATGACGGGCCGGTGCAGGCACTGACCGACATCCAGCTCACGATCGGCAAGGGCGAGTTCGTCTCCTTCATCGGCCCGTCGGGCTGCGGCAAGACCACGTTCCTGCGCGTCATCGCCGACCTCGAAAAGCCGACCGAAGGTACCATCTCGGTCAACGGCATGAGCCCCGAGCAGGCACGCGAGAAACGCGCCTACGGCTACGTGTTCCAGGCCGCCGCGCTGTTTCCCTGGCGCACGATCGCCAAGAACATCGCACTGCCGCTGGAGATCATGGGCGTGTCCGCCGCCGAGCAGAAGACGCGGATTTCCCGCGTCATGGACCTCGTCAACCTGACCGGCTTCGAGAACAAATATCCCTGGCAGCTTTCCGGCGGCATGCAGCAGCGCGCCTCGATCGCGCGTGCGCTCGCCTTCGACGCCGACCTGCTCCTGATGGACGAACCGTTCGGCGCGCTCGACGAGATCGTGCGCGACCACTTGAACAAGCAACTGCTGGAACTGTGGGCGCGCACCGACAAGACGATCTGCTTCGTCACCCACTCCATTCCCGAGGCGGTCTATCTCTCGACGCGCATAGTCGTGATGTCGCCGCGGCCCGGCCGGGTGAGCGACGTTATCGAATCCACGCTGCCCAGGGAGCGCCCGCTCCATATAAGGGAGACGCAGGAGTTTCTCGCCATAGCCCACCGCGTCCGCGAAGGCCTTCATGCCGGACACAGCTATGAGGATTGAGATGCCGGGCTCGTTTCCTCGCCTCCGCGGAGCGAGGGAGAGGTGGTTTGCGCAGCAAACCGGAGAGGAGGCAAC
>JALYWP010000350.1 GCA_030852655.1 Pseudomonadota bacterium
GACCACGTGGCCGGCGACGATCGCCGCGGCCTGCGCGTTCCAGACCACCCATGCCGCATCCGATCCTGCCGCTATTCCCGCGCTCACCGGCAAATGGGCCGTGCCAAACAGGTTCCAGCCCATCGAGAAGGGATCGGAGATCGCCACCAGCGCGTATTGCCCGTTGACAAGCAGTGCGGTGAGATAGTGCGAGAAGTGGTAGGCGAGCGCGATCGGCACGATCGACCAGACGAACGTGCCGGCGGCGGCGACCAGGCTTTGCCGGCTCCCGGCCAGTCTCTCGCCGATGAAGACGCAGAGCAGGAAGATCGCGACAAGCACCACGCAGCTTCCCAGCAGCCCGATGCCGTTGATCGTGGTCAGCGCGGTGCGGCCGGGATATTCGAGCGGGTTCAGCCCGTTCATCCAGAACCAGAAGAATGTCTTCGACAGTCCGTCAAACGACACCGAGGCGAGTGCTGTGAGCAGGAACAGCGTTCCGCTGAGGCGAAGCGCCGGGGTGACGGTCAGCTTCGCGCCGGGCAGTCCGAGCGCGAGACCTTTTTCCGGACCATCGCTGCGCGGCTTCTCGACAATGCCGAAACGCGAGATCATGCCAAAGAACACCGAAAGAAACTCGCCGCGCCGGCACCAGGCATCGAAACCGAAGACGAGCATCATGGCGAAGCTGAACAACCAATAGATGCACACTGCCCAGGCCAGCCGCCCGGGATCGTCAGGCGCCGGATAGATCAGTTCGAACCAGGCGAAGTCGAGGAGAAGCGCTGCCGCCGGCCACATGCCGATCCAGGCAGGGAGACGCAGGAGGGGCCCTTTGCCGAATGGCGCAGACACGATCCGCCACGGGCCGTACCAGGGGTTTATCCACGCCCACAGATTTCCGAACACGCCCTGTATCAGCGTCATTCCGACCCAAAGCAGCGTCCAGATAAACAGCGGCAACGGATTGGAGAGCGGGTCGCGGCTGCCGAAGAACCCGGCGGCGACGAGCACCGCGAGCAGGCCGAAGGAGGTGAGGCTGAGCGGCAGTTTGAGCCGCTCGTCCGGGCCGCCGCCGAGCCGCACTCTCGCTGTCCAGACCCGCTCCAGCGCTTCCGGCCGCAGGAAGAGCAGTACGAGGAAGCTCGCGGCGACAGCGAGCGCGCCGCCGATCATGTAATGCCCGGTCGGCAAAAGCAGCACATGGCCGCGATCGGAGGCATGGGCGAGGGCAGCGGTGGGAAGCACGGTGACAAGGCCGGCCAGCCAGGCTCCTTTCTTCGCCCCCGCGAAGCGGTGGAGCGGTGGATCGGCCCGAGGGACCGGGACGGAAAGGGGGGCGTGCGCGCTCACACTTTCACGAGCTTCTCGACGCGGTCTTCCTCGCCGAAGACGCGCAGGTAGCGCTGGATCTCGCGCTCGTCGCCTGTCGCCTTGGCGGGGTTGTCCGACAGCTTCACCGCCGGCTTTCCATTGGCTTCGGTCACCTTGCAGACCAGCGAGATGGCATTCAGACCGTCGGTTTCTTCCGGCGCGCAGTCCTCGAAGTCGTTGGTCAGGTTGGTGCCCCAGCCGAACGACATACGCACCTTGCCGCGGAAATGCCGGTAGGTCTCGATGATCGTGTCGACGTCCAGCCCGTCGGAGAAGATCAGCAGCTTCCTCTTGGGGTCGACACCTTTCTCGCGCCACCACGACAATATTCGCTCACCGCCCTCGATCGGCGGCGCGCTGTCGGGCCGGAAGCCGGTCCAGCCGGCCACCCAGTCGGGCGCGTCGCGCAGGAAGGCGGCCGTTCCGAAGGCGTCGGGCAGCACGATCAGGAGGTTTCCGCCGTAATAGCGCTGCCAGTCCTGCAGCACCTTGTAGGGGGCGGCGCGCAGTTCCGTCTCGTCCTTCGCGAGCGCCGCCAGCACCATCGGCAGTTCATGTGCGTTGGTGCCGAGCGCCTCGAGGTCGGTGTCCATGGCGAGCAGCACGTTGGAGGTGCCGGTGAAGGCCTCGCCGATGCCCTCCTTCAGCGCCTCGACGCACCAGCGCTGCCACAGGAAGGAATGCCGCCGCCGTGTGCCGAAATCGGAAATCTTGATGCCCGGCAGCGCGCGCAACCGCTCGGTCTTGTCCCACATCCTGGCCTTGGCGCGCGCATAGAGCACGTCGAGCGCAAATGGTCCGAAACCCTTCATCGCGGTGCGCGAGCGCAACTCGTTGATGATGGCGAGCGCCGGGATCTCCCACATCGTCGTGTACATCCACGGGCCGGGAAATTCGAGTTCGTACTGTCCGTCGCGTTTCCTGAGTTCGTATTCGGGCAGGCGGAAGTCCTCCAGCCAGGCCAGGAATTCAGGCTCGAATATCTGCTTGCGGCCGTAGAAATTGTTGCCGCCCAACCAGATCATCTCCTTCTTGGAGAAGCGCAGCGTGCGGGCGTGGTCGAGTTGCTCACGCAGGGCGCCCTCTTCGATATCGTCGGCGAGTCGCACCGATTTCGCCCGGTTGATGAGCGAGAAGGTGGCATCGACCTTGGGGTACATGCCCCAGATCATCTGCAGCATCAGAAGCTTGTAGAAATCCGTGTCGAGCAGGCTGCGCACGATCGGATCGAGCTTCCATGCGTGGTTGTAGACACGCCGCGCAATATCGGTTCTCGCCATGGGCGCCCCCTCTTCGGCCGCGCGCTTTCCGCGACCGAACGCCTATAGCATCGATTTTCGAGCCGCGCGCCCCCGTCCGGGCGCTGGCCCGATGGAAAGGAAGGCTGGCCGGAGAAGCCCGCGGCGGATCGATTCAAGGCCGCCGCGGATCCGCTGATCCGGCCTGGTGCCTGTATGTCCCGGTCAGCCCCAGTCGGTCCCTTCGCAGCCAGCGGCCGAGCAGCAATGCCGCGACGACCGCCAGTCCGGCCGACAGGCCGATCCAGATGCCGCGGCCTTCGAACCCGCCCGGGAAGGCAAGCGTCGCACCAAGCGGCAGGCCGACCCCCCAATAGCCGAACAGCGCGTAGATCATCGGGATCGTCGTGTCGTGCAGGCCGCGCAGCATGCCGCCTGCCACGGCCTGTGCGCCGTCGACGATCTGGAACAGCCCGGCGAAGGCGAGGAAGGTGGCGGCCAGCCCCACGACCTGGGCGTTCTCCGGCGCGTCGAGGTCGATGAAGGCCGAGATCAGCGGGTAGGGGAAGAGGATCATCGCCGTGGCCATCACCGCCATGAAGCCGACGCCCATGACAAAGGCCGTCCAACCCGCGCGGGTGACGGCGTCGTAATCTCTGGCGCCATGCGCACGGCCGACGCGCACCGTCACCGCCTGGCCGAGACCCAGCGGTATCATGAAGGACAGCGAAGCGATCTGGATGGCGATCGCATAGGCGGCGATCGAGGCGGCGTTGATCAGCCCCATCAGGAAGGAAGCCGCATTGAAGATCGATACCTCGAACAGGAGCAGCGCCGCGATCGGCATGCCGAGCCTGAGGAATGCCTTCAACCGCGGCCAGTCGGCACGCCAGAAGCGTCCGAACAGCCGGTAGCGTCGGAACCGCCGCTCGAAGCTCACCACCGCCGCCATGCCGGCGAACATGAACAGGCTCGACGCCGTCGTGGCGATGCCCGCGCCCGGCAGCCCGAGCGCCGGAAAGCCGAGATTGCCGAACATCAGGCACCAGTTGGCGAGCACGTTGAAGGCGACCGCTGCAAACACGATGAGCAGCGCCCAGCGGGGCCGCTCCAGTGCCGAGATGAAGGAGCGCAGCACGATATAGGCGTAGAAGGGCAGGTTCGCCCACATCAGCGTGCGCACGTAGGAGTTGGCCATCGCCGCCAGCCGCGGCTCCTGCCCCAAGGCGTTGAGGATCGTTTCGGCCTGCCACAGCAGGAACCAGATCGGGATCGACACCATGACGGCGAGCCACAGGCCGGCCCGCACCGTGCGGCGCACGTCGCGCACCGAATGGCGCTTGCGGCCAAGCTCCATCGCGATCATCGGCGCCGCCGCCGTCATCAGCCCGAGCCCGAAGATCAGCGGCATGAAATAGAGGTTGGAACCGAGCGACCCGGCGGCAAGCGCATCCGGTCCGAGCCGGCCCATCATGAGCACGTCGGTCGCGGTCATCGCGGTCTGGCCGAGATTCGTCAGAATCATCGGCCAGGAAAGCTGCAGCATGGCGCGTATCTCGCCGCGCCATGGCGTTTCCGGAATTCGCATCCCGGCATCGATCGCAGACATGTTCTCGCCTGTCAGTTGCGGTGCGTCGGCTCGATAATGCGGGCCGGAAACCGCCTTGTGCCGCGCGGGCGCTTTCCCGCAACGACAAGACACGCCTTCTGCTTCAGGCAGGACCCCGATGCAAGCCGTCCGCGCCGAAAAAATATGGTCCAGGGATTTGCGCTCAGGAGCGCTTTATCCGAGCCCGGGCGAATGCTTCCTACCTCATCGCGTCCAGAGCCTGCCGCTGGCGGTGCATTTCGAGGAAGATGCGGTAGTCGCGGTCGAAGCGCCCCCTGGCCGCCGGGTTTGATCGTCTTTCGCGGCCGCTCTGGCGCATGCCCGCGCAGGCGCTGGCGAGGTCGGGATAGAGCCCCGCGCCGGTTGCAGCGACAGAAGCCGTGCCGGTCAGCACCGCCTCGTCGGCCAGCGGTTCGACAACCGTGCAGCCGACCGCATCGGCGTAAAGCTCCATCAGGAGCGGATTCTTGGTGTGGCCGCCGGTGACGTGCAGTGTATCGATGACGAAGCCGCCGGCATTCAGCGTATCGAGTATGTGCCTGACCCCGAGCGCGATGCCGACGGCGGTGCGCCAGTAGAGTCGGCACAGGCTGTCGAACGAGGCGTCGAGCGTCAGCCCGGAAATCACGCCGAGCGCATGCGGGTCGGCGCGCGGCGAGCGGTTGCCGTGGAAGTCCGGCAGCACATGCAGGCGCCCGGCAAGCTCCAGCCCTTCCTCCTCGCGCAAGGCCATGATGCGCCCGGCGATTTCGCGATGGCGCTCGGGCGTCGGCTCGCCGCCGGCGCCATGCAGGCGGATGACATGGTCGAGCAGCGCGCCGGTCGCTGATTGCCCGCCCTCAGCGATCCAGCAGCCGGGCAATGCCGCTCCCCAATAGGGCCCCCAGCCGCCGCCGAAGGGTCGCTCGACGGTCGACATGGCCATCACGCAGCTCGACGTGCCGGCGATCAGCGCCAGGTGACGGTTGAGTTCGTCCGGGTCGCCAGCAAGGCCGCCCAGCGTGCCGAGCGCACCGGCATAGGCGTCGATGACGCCGGTCGCCACGCGGCAGTTCTCGGTCAGCCCGAGGTCCGCCGCCGCCTCGGGCGTGAGGGGACCGAGGTCGGAGCCGACAGGACTTGCGGTTTCGGGGAGGCTTCCTCGCTCGAAAATGTCTTCCAGCCCGACCGCGGCGAAGAACTCGCGCTGCCAGCCTGGCGCCTCATGCGCCAGATAGGTCCATTTGCAGGCCAGCGTGCATTGCGAGCGCGCCGGCGAACCCGACGCGCGGTAGGTCAGATAGTCAGCGAGGTCGAACAAGTAGCCGGCGTCATTCCAGCTCTCCGGCAGGCGACGCTTCAGCCACATCAGCTTGGGCGTCGCCATTTCCGGCGACATCACCCCGCCGAGATAGCCGAGCACGCGGTGCCCGGTATCGGTGCACTCGTCGGCCTCGGCCAGAGCGCGGTGGTCGAGCCAGACAATCGTGTCCCAGCGCTTCTCTCCCGTCACCGATACGCTGACCTGCCGGCCATTCCGTCCACGCACCACGATCGAGCAGGTCGCGTCAAAGCTCATGCCGGCGATGCCTTCCTTCGCCACCCCGCATTTCGCCAGGGCGCCGCGCACCGCATGGCAGACGGCGCGCCAGATGTCCTCGGAATCGTGCTCGGCATGGTCGGCCCTGGGCCGATGCATCAGGATCGGATGTTCGGCGCGGCCGAGCATCCTGCCGTTGCGGTCGACGATGCCGGCGCGCGCGCTTCCCGTCCCGACATCGACGGCGCAGACATACCGTTCCATCAGCCGGCCCGTCTGGCCGCGTCGGTCACGAGGTCGGGCAGCATCCGCATGTCGGAGAATATCAGGTCGGGCCGAAGCTTCTCGATCGCCTGCTCCAGCCCCGCACGCCCGGCATGCGAGCCGCCGGTGAAGGCGAAGACGCGCATGCCCGCGCGCCTTGCCGCATCGATCCCTGCCGGACTGTCCTCCACGACGACGCAATCCTCCGGCCGCACGCCCATCCCCTTCGCCGCATGGAGAAAGAGGTCCGGCGCCGGCTTGCCTCTCGTTACCAGCGAGGCACTGTATAGATGAGGGTCCAGCATTTCCAGCAGGCCGGTCAGTGACAGCGACAGCCGGATTCTCTCCGGGCTTGACGACGACGCCACGCAGCGCCGCACCTTCAGTCGTCCCAGCGCCTCGACGATGCCTGGCATCGGCTGCAACTCGCCGCGCAAGCGCCGGAAGGTCTCGGCCCTGATGGAGTCGAGTTGTGCCGCGGTCAACGCCAGCGCAAAATCGTCGCGCAGCAGTTTTCGCACCGCCTCGATGCTGCGGCCGAGGAAAAGCCTGTAGCCGTCGCTGTCAGTGATGTCGGTGCCTGCCTTGCGCACGAAATCGATGAGCACGGCCACCGAGATCGTCTCCGAGTCGACCAGCACACCGTCGCAGTCGAGGATGACGAGTTCAGGCACGGTGCGAAGAATCGCGGCGCATCATGAGGTTGACCCTGCTTGCGCTATGCGCCCGCCACATAACGCTCCAGCGTCGCTTGCGTGCCATCCCGCCACAGCGCCTCGAGATGCCTGGCAAAGGCCTCGGCGAAGACGCCGTTCGTTCCCACCGCGCCATAGATGTCGCCCATCGCCAGCCAAGCGGAGGGATTGTCCTTCGCCGCCTTCGCCGTCGCCGTCATGCGCTCCCAGTTCGGATCGTTCGGCTCGATCGCCGCGCCCGAATCGGTCGTGCCGAAGCAGTAGCGGCACCAGAGCGCAGATTCCAGCGCCAGCCCCTCGACGCCCTTGCCGGCCTTCAGGCCGTCGGCGATCGTCGGGATGATGAATTTCGGCTGCCGGTTGGAGCCGTCGAGGCAGAGCCTGCGGATCGTGTCGCCGATCTTGGGGTTGAGGCAACGCTCCTCCACCTTGCGGAAATAGGCGTCGAGATCGGTTCCCGGCACCGGCGGGACGAGGGGGATGATCTCCTCGCGCTCGACCTTCTGCAGGAAGGCGCGCACCAGCGGGTTTTCCATGCCTTCATGGACGAAATGGATGTCCATCAACCCGGACGGATAGGCGATGATGGCATGGCCGCCGTTGAGGATGCGTATCTTCATCATCTCCCACGGCGTCACGTCGGCGACGAATTCGGCTCCCACCTCCTCGAAGGCCGGCCGTCCCGCCGGGAAATTGTCCTCGACCACCCACTGGATGAAGTCCTCGCAAAACACCGGCCAAACGTCGTCCACCCCGAAATTGTCGCGCGTGATCGCGCGCTCGCGGTCGGAGGTCGCCGTCGCGATGCGGTCGACCATCGCGTTCGGGAAGGCGACGTTGCCGCGCACCCACTGTGCGAAACCGGGGTCCTGTGCCTCGGCCAGCCCTGCGACGGCGTCGCGGCAGACCTTGCCGTTATGGGGAACGTTGTCGCAGGACATGACGGTGAACGGGGCGATGCCGGCGGCCCGGCGCGCCTTCAGGCCGGCGAGCATCAGTCCGAACACGGTCTTGGCCTCGTCGGCATTGGCTGCGTCGGCGGCGATCGCCGGATGGTTCGCGTCGAAACTGCCGGTCGCCGGGTTCACGAAATATCCGCCCTCGGTGACGGTCAGCGAGACGATGCGTATCGCCGGGTCGCAAAGCGCTGCAACGATCGCCCGCCCGTTCATCGCCGGCAGAAAGTCGGCCATCACGCCGGTGACGCGCGCCTCGGATTTTTCAGCCGACTGTTCGACGACGGTCGACAGCCAGTCCTGGCCGCCGAGCGCCTCGCGCATCTTCACGTCGTATTGGGTGACGCCGGCGCCGACAATCGCGAAATCGCGGTCCCTTCCGGCATTCATCAGCCTGTCGAGAAAGACCTGGAGATGCGCGCGATGGAAATTGCCGACGCCGAAATGCAGGATGCCGGCTCTGAGGTCCTGGCGGCCGTATCGCGGCACGGCGACATTCCTCGGCAGCTTGCCCAGATTGGCGAGGGAGAGTTTTACGCTCATCACACTTCAGTCCTCAACTCATCCAGTTGCCGCCATCGACATTGTAGGTCTGCGCCACCACGTAGTCCGCGTCCGAACTCGCCAAAAACACCGCCATGCCGGTCAGGTCCGCCGGTGTTCCCATCCGCCCATAGGGCACCGCCGCGCCGACCGCTCGCTTCTTCTCGCCGGGCTTCAGACCCTCGTATTTGGCGAACAGCGCATCCACCCCGTCCCAATGCTCGCCGTCGACCACGCCCGGCGCGATGGCGTTGACGTTGATGCGGTGCTTGACGAGGTCCAGTCCCGCCGACTGGGTCAGGGAGATGACGGCGGCCTTGGTGGCGCAGTAAACGGCCACCAGGGCCTCGCCTCGACGCCC
>JALYWP010000360.1 GCA_030852655.1 Pseudomonadota bacterium
GCGACCGGCGACATGTCGGAAAGGCCGGTGACGTTGCCGCCGGGCTTCTGCATGTCCTTGACGAGCTGCGCGCCGAGCGGGTCGGACACGGCGGTGAACACCACCGGGATGTCCTGGGTCGCCGAGACCACGGCCTGGGCCGAAGGCGTCGATATCGGCACGATGACGTCAGGCGCCTCGCCAATGAACTGGCGCGCGATTTGGGCGGCGGTGGCCGGGTTGCCCTGCGCCGACTGGTAGACGAAAGTCAGCCCTTCGCCTTCCTTGTAGCCGGCAGCCTCCAGGGCGTCCTTGACGCCGTCACGCGTGGCATCGAGCGCCGGGTGCTCGACGATGGCGGTCACGGCGACCGTCACGTCCTCGGCCTGGGCGGGAAGAGCCAAGGCGGCCGATGCCGCCAGTGCAAGAAGCAGAGATTTCATCTCAAGTCCCTCAAAAGGTGGTTTCCCAGTCCCCTAGTTCATTCTTCTGCTCGATGAAAGCTTGCCCACGACAAATTTATCGGCGACGCCGGCACCCGCGGCAAGGTCTGGCCCGACGGCGCGAACGCGTGCAACAGGTTCGCCGCCTATCGGTCGGCCAGATAGGCTGCCGCGCGCTCGGCGATCATCACCACGGGCGCATGCGTGTTTCCCGACACGATCCTGGGCATCACCGATGCGTCGGCGATCGTCAGCCCGCCGACGCCGCGCACCGCGAGCTTGGGGTCGACCACCGCCATCCTGTCGCCCTCCGGTCCCATCTTCGCAGTCCCGACCGGGTGGAAGATCGTGGTGGCGACGCGCCCCGCCGCCTCGGCCAGGTCCTCGTCGCTCTCGACCTCGGTGCCCGGCGCCACCTCTGACGGCTTGAATCCCGCCATGCGCCGCGTCGCCATCAGCCGGCGCGCCAGCCTTATCGAATCGACCGCAACGTCGCGATCCTCGGGGTCGGTCAGGTAGTTCGGCGCAATGACAGGCGCGTCGCGGAAATCTCCGGATGCGAGCCGCACCGAACCGATGCTGTTCGGCCTGAGATTGCACACTGAAATCGTCACCGCGGGGTAGGGGTGCAAAGGCTGGCCGAAGGCGTCGAGCGACAGCGGCTGGACGTGAAACTCTATGTTGGGCGTCGCGTAACGCGTGTGCGAGCGGGTGAACAGGCCGAGCTGGCTCGGCGCCATCGCCATCGGGCCTGAGCGCGCCAACGCGTAACGAGCAGCGATCCTGGCCTTGCCCCATAGTCCCGCCTGCAGGTCGTTGAGCGTTCTTGCGCCGCTGATGCGGAACCAGGTCCTGATCTGCAGATGGTCCTGCAGATTCGCTCCGACCCCGGGCATGTCGCGGATCACCTCGATGCCGTGTTCGCTCAGTTGCGCCGCAGGGCCGAGGCCGGACAGCATCATGATCTGTGGCGTGCCGATCGCGCCGGCCGCCAGCACGATCTGTCGCACCGCGCGCGCCGAGGCCGGCCGGCCGTAGCGGACATAGTCGACCCCGGTCACCTGGCCGCCCTCCAGCCGCAGCCGCGTCACCTGCGCGCGATCGAGTATCTTGAGATTGGGCCGTTTCCTCACCTCCCGCGACAGGAACGCGCGCGCCGCACTCCAGCGGATGCCCGAGCGCTGCGTCACCTCGAAATAGCCGGACCCTTCATTGTCGCCGAGGTTGAAATCGTCCGTCTTCGGAATGCCGATCTCCTCGGCCGCCTCACGCACCGCGTCGAGGATCGGCCAGTGCAGTCGCTGCCGCTCGACCAGCATCTCGCCGTCGGCGCCATGGCCCTCGGCGCTACGATGATACCTCTCCGAGCGCATGAAGACCGGCAGCACATCGTCCCAGCCCCAGCCCGTGGCGCCGCGTTGCGCCCATCCATCATAGTCGGCGGCCTGGCCGCGCATGTAGATCATGCCGTTGATGGAGGACGAGCCGCCCATCACCTTGCCGCGCGGATAGGCTATCGAACGCCCGCCCAGTCCCTTTTCGGGCGCAGTGCGATACAACCAGTCGGTACGCGGATTGCCGATGCAGTAGAGATAGCCAACCGGCACATGGACCCAGATATAGCGATCCGACCCGCCGGCCTCGATCAAGAGCACCCGATTGCCGGGTTGGGCCGACAGGCGGTTGGCGAGCACGCAGCCCGCCGATCCCGCACCGACGACGATGTAGTCGAATTCATCCATGTCAGGCATCCTAAGGGCGGCCCGGTGCGGCGCAAGGCTCTTCTCGGCCGCCCGCCACCGCTCCAAGGGCGTGCTTTGAAATCCTCTGGAACCGTGCTCGTCAACTCCACCGGACCGGCGCGACCGCGCGCTGTTCGGTCGCGGCGCGGTAGGCGGCATCGACCAGCGCATAGGTCTTGAGATTGTCCTCGCCGCGCGTCTCGGCCGGCACGCCGCGCTGCAGGCAGTCGAGGAAATGCCGGCAAGCTCCCATCGCGCCCTCCTGGCTGACATGCCAGGGATGCGAGGTCCAGGAGAGCAGCGGCGCACCGATCTCGCTCTCGCTAGCCTCGCCGTCGCTGGTGACCTTCATCCTGCACCCGGCGGTAACGATGATGGAGCCGCGCGGCCCCTCGATCTCGAGCAGCGTCTCGGGAAACCAGTCGTCGGCACGGCGCGCCTCGTAGGTGGCCTCGACGACGCTGACGGCGCCGCTCTCATGTCTCAGGAGCATGGTCGCGGTGTCGTCCTCGGCTTTGACCTTGGGGTTGCGGCGCTGGATCTCGCAGGAGATGCGCGCCACGTCGCCGAGCAGGAAGCGCGATACGTCGAGCACATGGACGCCGACATCGGCGATGACGAGTTTCTCCTCCTCGAGGAAATAGGGCTGGGTCTCGTAGACGTCGAAACCGGTGCGGAAGGTGATGCGCGCCCAGCTCGGCTCACCGATGGCGCCCGAGTCGATCACCTTGCGCACCGCACGCAGCGGCGCCTGGTAGCGGAAATTCTCATGCACGGCGAGCCAGACGCCAGCCCTTCTGGCGGCATCGACGATGGCGGTCGCGTCCTCCCATGTCGGAGCGAAGGGTTTTTGCACGATGGTCGCGACCCCGTGCGCGATGGTTGTCTCGGCGATCGCGCGATGCGTGTCCTGCCTCGTCACGATGTCGACCGCATCGAGGCTTTCGGCGTCGAGCATCGTCGCGACGTCGATATGCCAGGGCACGCCGAACGTCTGGCCGGCGGCTTTCGCCTTGGCAGGGTCGACATCGCAGACGGCCGACAGCGCCGCGCCGTCGGGCGCGAGGTCGCACCATGCATTGAGATGGTTCTGCGCGTAGAAGCCGCAACCGACGACGCCGATGCGAATGGTCCTGCCCGTCATGATCTGTCCTTTGCCGGCTACGATGGAGTTCGATGTCGATCTGTATCACGCCGCCGGTCGTGATGAAGGCCTGGCCGGCGCATTTGCCCTGAAGGATGATCGACGGCCGCGGCCGACGTCATGATGAGGCGGTGCACGGAAAATTGGAAGCCGATATAAGCTTGTTGACGGGTGCCAATTTTGCGCCATGCGGCGCGCCGGCTGCTTCGTCATCGGGTCGGGCGCGTCTCGACGGAATGCGTCGATTAGGAGGGAGCATGCGGAAAGTCTTGCTGGTCGCGATCGCAGCGTCGGCGGCCGGGTGCGTCAGCCCCGCGCCGGCACCTGACTACGAGCCTCGTCCGCTGACGGCCGACGAGGTTCGGCAGGTGGAGACCGACATACGTCGCGAACTCCGCAACCCCGATGCGCTCTTTTCGGGTTTGAAAGGGGCAGCGAGCCCCACCGGTCCCTTCGTCGTGTGCGGCTGGGTGAACCAGAGAGACGACTTCGACGAATTCCCGAGATTTGTCGGTCATCGTCCCTTCGTTGCGAATTATGCCGACCGGCAGGGAACGCTCCGGGAATTCCGCATGGTCTATCTCGCCAACGTTAAGAGCGAGGCTCCTCCTCTTTATTCGTATTGTTCCCGGAAGAAGATACCACTTTGACAGCCTTACGAGGGACCGGCCTGCATCGCTCCAATGGAAATGGAGCCGGCGCCTGGTGCCGCTCGCAGCCATGCACGCGCTTGCGCGACGAACGGTAGACCGAACGCCAATAAGGCTGGATGATAACGCCGGAGTTGCGCAGTATCACCTGCGGCATCATGCGGTGGGCAGGTTTCGTGCGTCAAGTTCAGGGCGGGCTTACGGCCAATTGCCGGCCGCGAGGTCGGCAATGTCGGCGATGATCGCGTCGAAGGCTGCCTGGGCTCGATGCACGGTACGGCGCGAGCGCAGGAAGCTGTGCGTGAGCCGAGGCTCCTCGCGCCAGCGCGCCACGCCGCCGGCCGCTTTTATCCTCGCGGCATAGGCTTTGCCGTCGTCCGAAAGCGGATCGCATTGCGCTGTTGCGATGACCGTCGGCGGGAGGCGCGAGAAATCAGTATCGTCGAGGGGCGAGAATGTCGGATCGCCCTTGCTAGGGGCGCCGCCGGTGCGGACGTTCTGATACCAGGCCAGGTCCGCCGTGGACAATAGCGGGGCGTCGGCATGCTCGACATAGGAGCCCTCGCGGGTGTCTCCGCCAAGGCTCGGATAGATCAGCACTTGTCCGAGCAACCGAGGATCGCCGCGGCTGGCGTGGGCGACGGCCGCGGCGAGGTTGCTGCCCGCGCTGTCGCCGCAGAGGATGATGGATGCGCCCCGGTCCTTCACCCACCGATAGGCGGCAAGGGCGTCGAGGAAGGAGGCGGGGTGGAGATGCTCGGGCGCCAGCCGGTAGTCGACCGATACGACTTCCAGTCCGGTGCCCGCGCATATCTCGGCGCAGACATCGTCATGGCTGTCCAGTCCGCCAAGGGTGAAGCCACCGCCATGATAGAAGAGCACGACCGCGGCCGATCGCGGTGCAGGGACCATGTAGCGGCGCAGGGGGATCTGTCCGTCCGGGGAGGGCGCTGCGACGTCTTCCGCACGGACCTGCGGCGGATAACCGGCATGGAAGACCCGGCACATGGCGTCGTATGTCTCGCGCTGCTCGGCGAGAGACTGTGCCAGAATTTCGGGCGGGAACCAGCGCTCGACCTCCTCGACATACGCCAAGGTTTCGGGGTCCAGGAGTTCTTGGTATTTGCCGCGTGCGGTGGGCATTCCAGGCAACCTCGGGGTTCTCGCGGATTTCACGACATCGCCCGCAGTCGGCCCGGGAAGTGTGGTCGATGACGACGCGTCGATGCGAGCCATTTATAGCGCAGTGCCGGACCAGGCCAGCGCGCAATGCTCCCCCCGTCTCAGCCGCCGCCCATGTAGATGTCCATGATCTGGCGGTCGTCGCGCACATCCTGCGGGCTGCCTTCGAAGCGCTTCTCGCCGGCGGCGAGGATATAGAGCCTGTCGGCGATCGGCATTGCCTCGCGTATGTTCTGCTCGACCATCAGGACGCCGATGCCCTGGCCCGTGAGCGTGGTGATGCGCTCCAGCGTTTCCTTCACCATGGCAGGCGACAGGCCGGCCGAGGGCTCGTCGAGCAGGATGAAGCGCGGCTCCGAAACAAGCGCGCGCGCCAGCGACAGCATCGCCTGCTCGCCGCCCGAAAGCGACCCGGCCGCCGTGCGCCGGCGCCGCGCCAGCGACGGATATTGGTCGATCAGCGCTTCGATGCGCCGCTCCACCAGGCGGCTGTCGGCAAGCGCATAGCCGCCCATGCGCAAATTCTCGGTCACCGTCAGGCGAGGAAAAACGCCGCCGCCCTGCGGCATCAGCACCAGCC
>JALYWP010000022.1 GCA_030852655.1 Pseudomonadota bacterium
ATCGTGCGGGATGGCGAAGCTGTCGCGCGAATCCTCGTGGCTGAAAAGGTAGTAGAAATTGTCGAAGCCGGCCCAGGTGATCGCCGACAGGCAGAGCGAGCAGGGCTCATGCGTCGTCAGGAAGATCGCGTCCCTGGTATAGACGCGCTCGGCTTTCGGCATCTCGTAAAAGCGCTTCAGACAGTGCATCTCGCCGTGCCAGAGCGGGTTCTCCGTCTCGTTGTTGGTCTCGGCCAGAACGAGCGAGAGACCGTCCTTGCGCAGGATCGCCGCGCCGAACAGCTTGTTTCCATGCGCCACGCCTTCTGCCGTCTTCGGCACGATGTCGTGCTCGATGACGTCGAGCAGCCGGTCGATCAGCGATGCGTTCGTCATGGCAGATGGATTTCGTAAGCCTCGGGGAAGAAGAATTCTTCCAGATTGTTGCCGTCGCCGCCGCGGTCGACGATCAGGAAGTCCTGCGGCTCGCCGACCGGCGTCAGCACGCCGTGCCAGGAGTTGCGCGGATAGTTCACGCCTTGGCCTGGCTGCGTCAGGAAGGCGTGCGGTATTCCCGGCACGCCGTCTTCGTCATGACAGACGACGACCACGAAAGGGCGGGGCGACAGCGGGACGAAAGCCTGGCTGCCGAGCGGATGGCGCTCGACCATGGTCAGCTTCAAAGGAAATTCGTAGGGCGTCGCCTTGGCCATGCTGATCAGCACATGGCCGCCGGGCCCGGTTGCTTCCGGACGGGCGAGCGCGTGATAGCGTTCGGTCTTGCCGCCATTGATCGGGTAATGATTGTCGCCGCCGGCGTCGATCAAATCGCCGAACGGCGCGAAGTTCTCGCGGGTAAGGGAGCGAGCGGTGATGATATGGGTCATCGTGCCGCGAAGCGCATCGTGCCGCCCCCTCCACCGCCTTCGGCGGTCCCCCTTCCCCGGAAACGAGGGAGGAACCAGGGCGGCGCTTCTTGTTCCTCCCCTGCGAAGCGGGAGAGGGAGACCATGCGAAGCATGGTGGAGGGGGCGGAGACCGGCGTCATCGTCTCAGCCCGCCGCCCAGCTTCGGATGCCGGTTGACGTCCTTGTAGAGCAGGTAGCGAAAGCGCCCCGGACCGCCGGCATAGCAGGCCTGCGGGCAGAAGGCGCGCAGCCACATGTAGTCGCCGGCCTCGACCTCGACCCAGTCCTGGTTGAGCCGATAGACAGCCTTTCCCTCAAGGACATAGAGGCCATGCTCCATGACATGCGTCTCCGGGAAAGGGATGACACCGCCCGGCTCGAAGGTCACGACCGTTATATGCATGTCGTGGCGGATGTCGTCGGGATCGACAAAACGCGTCGTCGCCCAGCGGCCACCGGTATCGGGCATGGCGATGGCGTCGATGTCGTTCTCGTTTACGAAGATCGCCGCCGGCGCTTCAATGCCCTCGACCGACTCATAGGCCTTGCGTATCCAGTGGAAGCGGGCAGCGGTCTTGCCGCGGTTGCGCAGCGTCCATCCGCTCGACGGCGGCAGGAAGGCATAGCCGCCCGGTTCCATCTCGTGAGACTTGCCGCCGATCTTGACGGTGATTTCGCCTTCGACGACGAAGAGGACACCCTCGGCGCCCTTGTCCGGTTCAGGCCTGTCGCTGCCGCCGCCGGGCTGCACTTCCATGACATATTGCGAGAAAGTCTCGGCGAAACCCGACAGCGGGCGGGCAATCACCCAGGCCCTCGTCTCGTCCCAGAAGGGAAGGCGGCTCGCCACGATGTCGCTGAACTCGCGCCGCGGGATTACCGCATAGGCCTCGGTGAAGACCGCCCTGTCGGTGATCAGGTCGGTCTGCGGGGGCAGGCCGCCCTGCGGTGCGTAGTAGCTGCGGCCGGATGTGGATTTGCTCATGACGGCAGGATTTCCTTCAACCTGAGCAATGCGATGCGTTCGACCTCTTTGCAGGCCGTGTCGAATTCGGTCGCGCGGTCGTTGCCGATGCGCGTCTCGAAGGCGGCGAGAATCTCGTCCTTGGTCCTGCCCTTGACCGCGATGATGAAGGGGAAGCCGAAGGTCGAGACGTAGGCCGCATTGAGCTTCGAGAAGAGTTCGCGCTCGGCGTCGGTCAGTGCGTCGAGCCCGGCGGAAGCCTGCTCCTTGGCCGATTCCGGGGTCAGGCGCCTGGCCGCGGCCAGCCTGCCGGCGAGGTCGGGATGGGCGTTGAGCACGCCGAGCCTTTCCTTGTCGCTCGCCGCGCGGAAGATGCGGCAGAGCGCATTGTGCAGGCCGCCCGACGTATCGTGTGCAGACCCGAGTTCCAGTTCATAGGCACGTTCGGCAATCCATGGCGAATGCTCGAAGATGCCGCCGTAACGCGCGATGAAATCGTCGCGCTCCATCCTGGACGGCCTGATGGCGGATGGCTGGAAGGGATGCGTTTGCTTCCAGTGGCGGGCTATGTCGATGCGCCGCGCCAGCCACACATGATCGTGGCTCTTGACGTAGTCGATGAAGCGCTTCAACGCCGCCGCGCGGCCGGGTCGCCCGACCAGCCGGCAGTGCAGGCCGATGTTCATCATGCGCGGCCTGCCTGCCTTGCCTTCGGCGTAAAGCGTGTCGAAGCTGTCTTTCAGATAGCTGAAGAACTGGTCGCCCGAGCTGAAGCCTTGGGGCGTGGCGAAACGCATGTCGTTTGCGTCGAGCGTATAGGGGATGATCAACTGGGCGCGCCCTTCATGCTCGAGCCAGTAGGGCAGTTCGTCGTCATAGGTGTCGGAGACGTAGTCGAAGCCGCCTTCCTCGACCGCCAGCCGGACCGTGTTGACCGATGTGCGGCCGGTATACCAGCCGGTTGGCCGCTCGCCGGTCACCTCGCGGTGCAACTGGATCGCCTCTTCCATGTGACGGCGCTCGTCGTCGATCGAATAGTCGCGGTAGTCGATCCATTTCAGTCCGTGCGAGGCGATTTCCCACCCGGCCTCCTGCATCGCAGAAACCTGGTCGGGCGAGCGGGCGAGCGCGGTAGCGACGCCGTAGCAAGTGACGGGAACCTCGGCCTCGGTGAACATGCGATGCAGCCGCCAGAAGCCGGTGCGTGCGCCGTATTCGTAGATAGACTCCATGTTCCAGTGGCGCAGGCCCGGCCATGCGGCAGCGCCGACGATCTCGGAAAGGAAGGCCTCGGAGGCCGCGTCCCCGTGGAGCACGCAGTTCTCGCCGCCCTCCTCGTAGTTGACGACGAACTGCACGCAGACATGCGCGCCGCCAGGCCATTTCGGATCGGGCGGGTTGCGGCCGTAACCGCGCATGTCTCTTTGGTAGCGCATTTGTTGCCTGTCCTGTGTATGTTCAGGATAACAAAGGGTGTCGCGGACATTCCCTCGAAAATTTTTGAAAGTCTTTTTGTGGCCATCCGCTTCACCAAGCCGATAGCATGGCTTTTAATGGTGCAGAACATGCTTTCGATCGCAGGAAGGAGGGGCCGATGGCGAAAGCCGATGGCGGGCGCCTGACGACCCACGTACTCGACACAGCTACCGGCCGACCAGCGGCAGGGCTGAAGATCGAACTTTACCGCATTTCCGACGCCGAGCGCATGCATGTGAAGTCCGCCGTGACGAATGACGACGGCCGCTGCGACGGGCCGCTCGTCGAGGGCAGCGAGTTCGCCATCGGCGAATATGAACTCGTCTTTGCCGCAGGCGACTATCTGCGCCGGCAGGGCGCTGCCCTGCCAAAGCCCGCGTTTCTGGACATTATTCCGATCCGCTTCGGTATGGCGGAGGAAAAACACTATCACGTGCCGCTTCTGGTCTCGCCCTACGGCTATTCGACCTACCGGGGAAGCTGAGCATGGCTAGGCTGAAGGTCCGAAACGAACTGCGCTTCATCCTCAATGGCGAAGACGTCGTGCTCACCGATGCCGGCGCCGGCGAGACGCTGCTCGACTATCTGAGGCTCCGCCGCTCGCTGCGGGGTACCAAGGAAGGCTGCGCCGAGGGCGATTGCGGCGCCTGCACCGTGCTGGTCGGCAAACTATCCGGCGGCAAGCTCGTCTATGAAAGCGTCAACGCCTGCATCCGCTTTCTCGGCTCCCTCGACGGTTGCCATGTCGTCACTGTCGAGCATCTGCGCGGCGAAAACGGAAAGCTGCATCCGGTGCAGCAGGCCATGGTCGACTTCCACGGTTCGCAATGCGGCTTCTGCACGCCGGGCTTCGTCATGTCTCTCTATGCGTTGTGGATGCGATCTGCCGAGCCTTCGGTCGGGCAAATAGAGAAGGCGCTGCAGGGCAATCTCTGCCGCTGCACCGGCTATGAGGCGATCGTGCGCGCGGCCCGCGCGATTTCGCGCTACGGCCAGGTTGCGAAGGATCAGCTTGCCGCCGAGCGCAAGCATGTGATCGCCAGGCTGGTGGCCATGCGCGATGGTGCGCGGGTCGAGATCGGCGATGGCAAAAACCGCCTGATCGTGCCGGCTTCCGTCGACGATTTCGCCGCGGTTCTCGACAGTGAGCCCGGCGCAACGGTTGTTGCCGGCTCCACCGATGTGGGGCTCTGGGTGACCAAGCACATGCGCGATATCTCGCCGGCCGTCTTCATAGGCAATATCGAGGGATTGCGCACGATTTCCGAGGAAAAGGGCGTCATCACCATCGGTGCCGGCGTCACCTACAGCGAAGCCTTCTCGACGCTGGCGAGGCGCATCCCCGCACTGGGGCCGCTCTTCGACCGCATCGGCGGCGAGCAGGTGCGCAACATGGGGACGATCGGCGGCAACATCGCCAATGGATCGCCGATCGGCGACACGCCACCGCCGCTGATTGCGCTCGGCGCGATGCTGACGCTCCGCCGAGGCAAGAAGCGCCGGACGATCCCGCTGGAAGACTTCTTCATCGCCTATGGCAAGCAGGACCGGCAGCCCGGCGAATTCGTCGAGGCGGTGCACGTGCCGGTGCCTGCGAAGGCGTCGCATTTCGCCGTCCACAAGGTCACCAAGCGGCGCGACGAGGATATCACGGCTACGCTCGGCGCCTTCCATTTGACGCTCGCGAAGGACGGAACCGTGGCTTCCATCCGGATCGCCTATGGCGGCATGGCGGCAACGCCGAAGCGCGCCAGGGCCGTCGAAGCCGCGCTGCTCGGCAAACCCTGGTCCGAAGCGACCGTCGAAGCGGCAATTCCGGCCTACGATCTCGACTTCACCCCGCTGACCGACATGCGCGCTACCGCGGAATACCGGGCGCTGGCGGGCAAGAACCTGCTTCGCCGGTTCTTCGCCGAGACCTCAGGCACGAAGGCGCCGGTCACGGTCGCGCGGCAAGAGGCGGCGTGATGAACAAGCACGCCTTGCCAGACCTCAAGGCCGAGAGGATCGCCGGCGGCGTCGCCACCGAGCAGGGGCACGATTCCGCGCACAAGCACGTCACCGGCACGGCCATCTACATTGACGACATGCCGGAGCCGGCCGGCCTGCTGCATGGCTGTCTTGGGCTGTCGGGCATCACGCATGGCCGAATCAAGACAATCGACCTGTCGGCCGTGCTCGCCGCACCCGGCGTGATCGACGTGCTGACGGCGAAGGACATTCCCGGGGAGAACGACATCTCGCCGACCGGCCGCCATGACGAGCCGGTGCTGGCCGACGGTGTCGTGCAGTTTTTCGGACAGCCGATCTTCTGCGTCATCGCCCGGACGCGCGAGGAAGCGCGGCGCGCCACGCGCTTCGCCAGGATCGACTATGAGGAACTGCCGTTCATCCTCGATGTCGCCGGCCTCGACCCCGAGAAGGCCAGACTGGTCACGCCGCCGCTGACACTGAAGCGGGGCGACGCCAAGTCGGCGATCGCTCAAGCGCCCCAACGGATCAAGGGGCGGATGAGCCTCGGCGGGCAGGACCATTTCTATCTCGAGGGACAGATCGCCCTCGCCGTGCCCGGCGAGGATCACGACGTCACGGTCTACTCCTCGACCCAGCATCCGAGCGAAGTCCAGCACATGGTGGCGCATGCGCTGGGCGTGCCGTCGAATGCCGTCACGGTCGAGATTCGCCGCATGGGCGGCGGTTTCGGCGGCAAGGAAACACAAGGCAACCAGTTCGCAGCACTCGCCGCGATCGCTGCGAAGAAGCACCGCCGCGCCGTCAAGATCAGGCCCGACCGCGACGACGACATGACCGCGACCGGCAAGCGGCACGACTTCGTCATCGACTACGAGGTCGGTTTCGACGACGAGGGCAATATCCACGGCGTCGACTTCATGTTCGCGGCGCGCTGCGGCTTCTCGTCCGACCTTTCCGGTCCGGTCACCGACCGCGCGCTGTTCCACTGCGACAACACCTATTTCTGGCCCGCGGTGCATGCGAAGTCGGCGCCGCTTTACACCAACACCGTCTCCAACACCGCGTTTCGCGGCTTCGGCGGTCCGCAGGGAATGGTCGGTGCTGAGCGCGTGATCGAGGAGGTGGCCTTCGCCCTCGGCAAGGACCCGCTCGAAATACGCAAGCTGAATTTCTACGACCCGATGGGAGATGTAGGCAGCCGCAACGTCACGCCCTATCACCAGAGGGTCGAGGACAACATCATCCACCGCATCGTCGCCGAGTTGGAAGAGAGCTCCGACTACGCGCGCCGTCGCCGTACGATCGCGGCCTTCAACAAGAACAGCCGCTATGTGAAACGCGGAATCGCGCTGACGCCGGTGAAGTTCGGCATCTCGTTCACCGCCACGCAGTACAACCAGGCCGGCGCGCTGGTGCATGTCTATACCGACGGATCGGTGCATCTGAACCATGGCGGCACCGAGATGGGGCAGGGGCTCTATCTCAAGGTCGCGCAGGTGGTCGCGGAAGAGTTCCAGATCGATCTCGACCGGGTGAAGATCACCGCGACGACGACCGGCAAGGTGCCGAACACCTCAGCCACCGCCGCCTCTTCGGGCTCCGATCTCAACGGGATGGCGGCTCAGAACGCCGCGCGGCAGATCAAGGACCGGCTGGTCGATTTCGCGGCCGAGCAATACCAGGTGCCCAGGGATCAGGTGGTGTTCCTGCCGAACCGGGTTCGCATTGGCAACCAGGAAATTGCTTTCAGCGATCTGATCAAGCAGGCCTACATGGCGCGTATCCAGCTCTCCGCCGCCGGCTTCTACAAGACGCCGAAAATCCATTGGGACCGCGACAAGGGCGAGGGCCGGCCATTCTATTACTTCGCCTATGGCGCGGCCTGCTCGGAAGTCTCGATCGACACGCTGACCGGCGAATATGTGGTCGAGCGCACCGACATCCTTCACGATGCCGGCCGCTCGCTGAACAAGGCGATCGACCTCGGCCAGGTCGAGGGCGGCTTCATCCAGGGCATGGGCTGGCTGACGACGGAAGAACTCTGGTGGGACGCCAAGGGTCGGCTGCGCACGCATGCGCCGTCGACCTACAAGATACCGCTCGCCTCGGACCGTCCGAAAATCTTCAACGTGAAGCTCGCCGACTGGCCGGAGGCGAGCGAGCCTACGATCCACCGCTCGAAGGCGGTGGGCGAACCGCCCTTTCCGCTCGGCATTTCGGTCTTGCACGCGCTCTCCGATGCAGTGGCGTCGGTTGCGGACCACAGGATCTGCCCGCGCCTCGACGCGCCGGCGACGCCCGAGCGCGTGCTTATGGCGGTGGAGCGGTTGAAGGCCGAGTCAGCCAAGGGCTGAACGGGCAAATCGATCCGCAAACTCCTATATTGCGGACGGGATGCAGCGATGGCGACGATCATGGAGACCTTGAAAGCCTTTCTCGACGCGGGAGTGTCGACCGCGCTGGTCGAGGTCGCGCGTGCGAAAGGTTCGACCCCGCGCGAGACCGGCGCCCGGATGCTCGTCTCGAGCAAGGCGATACACGGCACGATCGGCGGCGGCCAGCTCGAATTCATGGCGATCGATCAGGCACGGCAGATGCTCACCGACGCCAAGGGTCCATCCGAATTGATGCTCGACATCCCGCTCGGGCCCGAGATCGGCCAGTGCTGCGGCGGGCGGGTCGAGGTGCTGGTCAGGTTGGTCGACGACGAGCTCAAAGCCGAACTCATCCGCAATGCCGAGGCCGAGGACGAGCGCCTGCCCCACATCCTTGTCTTCGGCGGCGGCCATGTCGGACATGCGCTGACCGGCGCCCTTTCCCTGCTTCCCGTGAAGGCGGCCGTCATCGAGACTCGCGCCGAGGCGCTCGAGGGCATGCCCGCAAACATCGAGACGAGGCTTACTTCGGTCCCGGAGGAGATGGTGCGTTGCGCGCCTGCGGGCGCGGCCTTCGTCGTCTTGACACATGACCACGCGCTTGACTTCCTCATCGTCGCCGAAGCGCTGAAGCGCAAGGATGCTGTCTATGTCGGCATGATCGGCTCAAAGACAAAGAAGGCTACGTTCCGCAGCTGGTACCTGAAATCCGCCGGCGGCAGCGAAGGCGATTTTTCGCGGCTGGTTTCACCGATCGGCGGCGATGCCGTGAAGGATAAGCGGCCAGCCGTCATCGCTGCGCTCGCCGCGGCAGAGATCATGACCGCGCTTGCGCGCAATTCTGCACGCATAGAGCGCATCGAATAATATTTACAACTTATAGTGGTTGATGCTACCGTCTTCCTGTTTCGGGGGAAGACGGGATGGCAATGTTCCGCGTCGGTGGGGTGGCGGTCATCGTGACCGCCTTTGTCGCCACGGCCTGCGCGACGCTTGTCGCTCCGTACGACGCGACGTTCGATACATCGCTGAACAAGCTGTCGGAGGATACGGCCAAGTTCCTTGCTGCTGCGAGCGCGGGCGGGGTGGAGCGCTCCTACCGCTCGAAGGAGGCTGTCGCCTATTATGCATCGGTCGGGAACGTCCTCGACAGGCTGACCGAGCGGGCAAAGCTGACCAGGGGTCGTATTCCATGTCCTACGAATGAACTCCTCGAGAGTTTCGCGGCCGAACCGACGAGCAAGACAGTGCTGCCGGAAGACTACCGCAAGCTCGATTGTCGTGAATTCCAGCTCTACGGCGTCCGGTTCTATTCGAACCAACTCGAATACGCCCACGGAAGTGACGGCACGCTGAACAAGTCCGAAGTGACCGCCGTGGGAGGTGCGTTGCAGGCATCGATCCTCGGCGCCATCCAGACATTCGTCGCGAACAAGCCGTCCAACTAGGCCAAGGGGGAGCAATGCCAACGAAGGCCGCATTTGATGCAACCGGAATAGGCAAGCTGATCATCGACGAGGCGATCAGGAGAGCGGGCATTGTTTGGGAGAACATCAGGAAAGCCGCTCCCATCTACATACGGGGTTTTGCGCAGACGCTGGCGGATGTCGCAGCCGGTGTTGTCAAGGGCGAGATCACGAAGAAGGATGCGGCGATGTTCGTGCGAAATGCGCGGCTTCTCCTCATCATGGGCATCGCCAATACGACCCAGACCGTGCTGGTCCAAGTCCAAGCCTTCATGGACAGCGTACTCAAGGCGGTGAAGTCGTCCATCAACGGCGCGCTGCCGATCGCCATCCTGTAGTCCTGCCGGGAGTCCGAGGGTTCTGGACCTGCGCTTCCAGCAGGCTGTGCGAGTGCGTGACGGCCCGGTCACCGGCTCCAGGACTTCGCGGCTTCCACGAATGTGACGGAACTTTGTCACAGGGCCGCCGTTACCTCCTTGATTTTCAATAGGAGGCGTTTCCCATGCATGGAATCATCTATCTCGTGGGCCTCGTTGTCGTGGTCCTGTTCATCCTGTCCCTTCTTGGCCTGCGGTAACAGGAGGGGGAACAAATGTCAGTGGCTGAACATTCTGGCGGCGCCGCCGCCGTTGTCGTCGATACGAGCGCGGGCGCGGGCAACGACGCGGTGTCCTACATCAACTGGCCGGCGATCATCGCCGGTGCGATCCTCGCCAGCGCGGTCTCCTTCATCCTGCTTACATTCGGATCGGCGATCGGCCTGTCTATGACATCGGCGGAGGAAGGCCAATCGGCTTCCCTCTTCTGGATTGCCGTGGTCGGCGGGCTATGGATCCTGTGGGTCCAGATCATGGCGTCGATGGCGGGCGGCTATCTCACGGGCCGGATGCGCCGCCGCGTTGGCGACGCGAGCGAGTATGAGTCAGACATAAGAGACGGCTCGAACGGCGTCGTCATGTGGGCCTTGGCTACCCTTCTCGCAGCGGCGATCGCCTGGTCCGGCCTGCAGGGCGCGGCAAGCGCCATCGGCCAGACGGCCGGAGCGGCGGCGAGTGCTGCCACGCAAGCGGCGGATGCGCTGGACCCGACCGAAATGCTGGTCGACAGGACGTTGCGCGGCAGGGCCGATGCACCGGCATTGAGCGAGGGCGAGCGTCAGTCGGTCATGCGCATCCTGGTGTCGGCTGCGACAAGCGAGCAGGGCCTCGACCAGGCCGATCGCGACTATCTTGTTGCAACGGTCGCCGAACGCGCGGGAATTCCGCCGGAAGAAGCCCAGGCGCGCATCGACCAGGCCGTGGCGCAAGCGCAGCAAATCGAAGCTGAGGCCCGGGCGGCGGCGGAAGAGGCACGGCGGGCATCGATCGTCGCGGCCTTTCTCATGGCGGCCGCGCTGATGGTCGGCGCCGCCGTGGCCTATTACGCGGCGACGCTTGGCGGCTCCCATCGTGACAAGCAGACTGTTGTCGAAGGCTGGTACCGGCCCTGGTAGTCGCAGCGCATCAGAACGAGTGGAGGCCGGGAGATTTCCCGGCCTTCGCGTTTCTGTGCGATCACTCCTTCTCCTGAACGTGCGCCTCAAGGAACCACAATGATTTGTCGAGCGAGAGCGAGAAGGCGGTGAATATGTCCGCCGTGCCAGCGTCGCCGGCCTCGTCCGCCTCGTCGATAGCCTTGCGCACGGATTTCGCCAGCGCGGCGTAGCGGTCGATCAGATTGGCAACGTGATCCTTGGTCTTGTGGATGTCGGTCGGGTAGGGCTTCAGCGCGCTCGCTTTCGCCACCTCTTGCGAAGTGCCGTGCGCGGTTCCGCCAAGTTGCACCGCGCGTTCTGCCATGGTGTCGACATGGCCGTCGAGTTCGGTGCGGAAGCCGTCGAGCATCTCGTGGATGGCGATGAATTGCGGTCCCTTGACGTTCCAGTGCGCCTGCTTGGTGATCAGCGCCAGGTCGATCGCATCGGCGAGCCGAGCGTTGAGCAACTCGATCGAAGCGGTCTTGGCATTGGATTTCAGGTCGTTCTTGGTGGGGATGCCGGCCATTGAAAGAGCTCCTGGGCTATGTTGGGGTGCTCCGAATATATAGTGGTCGGTGGCGTCGGTTTCGAGTTCGTCAAGCGCCTGCGATTGCTATTTCCCCGCCAGCAGATCCTTGATCAAACGTTGGCACCGCTCTGCCATGAAATCGAGCAGCAACCGGACCTTCGGGTCCTGCAGTTTCTTGTGCGGATAGACCGCGGCGAGTTGGACGGGGGTCGGCGGAGCGTCGGGCATGATGATTTTCAACCGGCGATCGCGGATGAAGGGTTCTACCTCGAAGCGCGGTTTGTTGATGATGCCGCGGCCTGACAGGGCCCAGCCAGTCAGCACGTCGCCGTCATCGGAGTCGAACGGCCCACGCACTTCGAACTTGGTTGGACCGGCGGGCGTCTTCAGCGTCCAGAAGTGTTCGCGCATGCCGGGATAGCGTAGCATCAGGCAGTCGTGTTTCTCGGCTATCAGATCTTTCGGTTCGGCAGGCTCGCCGCGCTCTTCGAGATAGGCGGGTGCCGCGACCAGGACACGCTCGCAATCCATGATGCCTCGCATCCTGAGGCTCGAATCCTCAAGCAGGCCCAACCGGAAGGCAACGTCGATGCCCTCCTTCATGATGTCGACTTCGTGGTCGGACAGGCGCAGCCGTACTTCGATGTCCGGGTATTGGTCGCGGAACTCAGGTATGCCCGATGCGATCAGCCGCCGGCCGAGGCCAAGCGGCGCGGTGACGCGGATCGTTCCGCGCGGCTGGCCCGACAGCGCGCTTACCGCCGCCTCCGCCTCGGTGATCGCCTCCAGCACCTGCTTGGCGCCGGCATAGAACACCGTGCCGTGCTCGGTCGGCATCAACTGCCGCGTCGTGCGGTTGAACAGCCTCACACCGAGGTGCTTTTCCAGTTCCTTGATGCGGTTCGATGCCACCGCCGGCGAAATGCGCATGTCGCGGCCGGCGGCCGACAGGTTCCCGAGTTCCACCACCCGGACGAAGACTGCGATGTTGTCGAGATAGGCCATGCAGCCGAATCCTATGCCGGTTTCGGTGAATGCGACAGTATTTTACATATTTTTTTGAAAGTCATGGGGCATGTCCCCTCTTTCCGTTTGGAACGGAGTCCGTAAGGTTCGGCGACGAGAGGGCCCGATGATCGATTTTGCCATTGCCTGGGACTGGTTGAGCTTTGCCGTGCGCTGGCTGCACGTCATCACCGGCATCGCCTGGATCGGCTCGTCCTTCTATTTCGTCGCGCTCGACCTCGGCCTGCGCCAGCGGCCCGGCTTGCCCGCCGGCGCGCATGGCGAGGAATGGCAGGTGCATGGCGGCGGCTTCTACCACATCCAGAAATACCTGGTGGCGCCGGCCGAGATGCCGGAGCACCTGACCTGGTTCAAATGGGAATCCTACGCCACATGGATGTCGGGCTTCGCCATGCTTGCCATCGTATACTATGCCGGCGCCGACCTCTTCCTCATCGACCGCAATGTCCTCGACATCTCGCCGATGACGGCGATCGGCCTCTCGATCGCTTCGCTGGTCGTTGGCTGGCTGCTCTACGACCTGCTCTGCAAATCGCCGCTCGGCAACGACGACACTCTCTTGATGCTGGTCCTCTACGCAATCCTCGTCTTCCTCGCCTGGGGATTCACGCAGATATTCAGCGGTCGCGCCGCCTTCCTGCACCTGGGCGCCGTGACAGCGACGATCATGTCGGCGAATGTGTTTTTGGTGATTATCCCGAACCAGAAGATCGTCGTTGCCGACCTGATCGCCGGGAGGAAGCCCGATCGGAAATACGGAAAGATCGCCAAGACCCGTTCGACGCACAACAACTATCTGACGCTGCCGGTGCTGTTCCTGATGCTGTCGAACCACTATCCGCTGGCGTTCGCGACCGAGTTCAACTGGATCATCGCGTCGATCGTCTTCATCATCGGCGTTCTGATCCGGCATTTCTTCAACACGATGCATGCGCGCAAGGGAAAACCCTATTGGACATGGCTCGTTGCAGCGATTCTATTCATCGTCATCATCTGGCTTTCGACCGTTCCAAAGGTGCTGACGGGCGAGTCGAGCGCGTCGTCGACGGCAGCGCAGACCTTCGTGGCATCGACGCACTTTCCTGCCGTACGTGACACGGTGCTCGGCCGCTGTTCCATGTGCCATGCCGCGGAGCCGTCCTATGAAGGCATCTACCATGCCCCGAAAGGCGTCATTCTTGAGACCGACGCCGAGATCGGCGAACATGCGCGGGAAATCTATCTGCAGGCGGGGCGCAGCCACGCCATGCCGCCGGGCAACGTGACACAGGTAACGCAGCAGGAGCGCGCGCTGCTGGTGACCTGGTTCGAGGAAGCACGGAAATAGAATGAGCCAGACGCTTCTTCGTGGCCGCACGCTGACATTCCTGCGCTGGCCGGAAAGCACGGACGACCATGCCGCCTATCGCTACGAGGAGGATGGCGGCGTCCTGATCGATAGCGGCAGGATCGTCGCCGCC
>JALYWP010000047.1 GCA_030852655.1 Pseudomonadota bacterium
TCTCGGCGACCCAGGACATCCCGGTGGTGTTCACCGCCGTGTCCGACCCGCTCGGCGCGCAGCTCGTCAAGGACATGCAGAAGCCCGGCGGCAACGTCACCGGCCTTTCCGACATGTCGCCGGTCGCGGCCCATGTCGACCTGATCAAGGAAATCCTGCCGCAGGTGAAGACCATCGGCTACCTCTACAATTCCGGCGAGGCCAACTCGGTGTCGCTGCTCGCCGCCTTGAAGGCGGCGGCCGAGCCCGCCGGCATCACGGTGGTCGAATCCGCCGCCACCAAGACGGCCGAGGTGCAGGGCGCTGCCCGTGCGCTGGTCGGCCGGGTCGATGCCTTCTACGTGCCGACCGACAACACCATCGTCTCGGCACTGGAGGCTGCCGTGGCCGTCGCCGAGGAAGCGAAGCTGCCGCTGTTCACGGCCGACACGGATTCGGTCAACCGCGGCTCGATCGCCGCGCTTGGCTTCAACTACTATGACGTCGGCAAGCAGACCGGCGAGGTCGTGGTGCGGATCCTCAAGGGCGAGAAGCCGGGCGACATCGCGGTCGAGATCGCCGAAGGCACCGACCTCGTCGTCAACAAGGCGGCAGCGCAGAAGATCGGGCTGGAACTGCCTGAAAGCGTCGTTTCGCGCGCCACCAAGGTGATCGACTGACAGCACGGCCGGGCAATCAGGCATTGTCCGATGGCGTTCCCGTCCGGTTTGGCTCGCGAGGCAAGCCGGGCGGAAGGCCCGCCGCAGGAGTGTCGGTGAGATGCGCATGCTGCTGAAAGGCGGGAAATCTTGAGCCAGATCGCTTTTTGGGGCGCCGTCGAGCTGGGGCTCGTCTATGCGTTCGTGGCGCTCGGCGTCTATCTCGCGTTCCGGGTGCTCGATTTCCCCGACCTCACGGTCGACGGTTCGTTTCCGCTTGGCGCGGCGGTGACCGCGGTGCTCATCCTGGCCGGGATCAACGCATGGCTGGCCGCGCTCGTGGCGATGGCTGCCGGCGCCGTCGCAGGGCTGGTCACGGCCGTCCTAAACGTGCGCTTCAAGATCCTGCACCTGCTGGCGTCGATCCTGACCATGATTGCGCTGTTTTCCGTCAACCTCAGGGTGATGGGCAGGCCCAACGTGGCGCTGATCAATGCCGACACGATGCTCTCGCCCTTCTACGGGCTCGGCCTCGGCAGCTATCTGCTGCGCCCGCTCTTCGTCGGCGTACTTGCCGTGATCGCGCTTGTGGTCGTGTGGCGCTTCCTCGTAAGCGATGCCGGGCTCGCCATGCGGGCCACGGGCGCCAATCCGCGGATGGCGCGGGCACAGGGCGTGAACACCGCCAGGCAGATCTATCTCGGCATGGCCATCTCCAACGCGCTGGTGGCGCTGGGCGGGGCGCTGTTCGCGCAGACCAACGGCTTTGCCGACGTCACTTTGGGCGTCGGCACCATAGTGGTCGGACTGGCGGCGGTCATCATCGGCGAGACGCTGCTCGGCGCGCGCGGCATACTGATCGCGCTGATCGGCTGCGTTATCGGCTCCATCCTCTATCGCATCGCCATCCAGCTCGCACTTTCCAGCGACATGCTCGGCCTGCAGGCCTCCGACCTCAATCTGGTGACGGCCGTGCTCGTCACCTTCGCCCTCGTGCTGCCACGTCTTCGCCGCGGAGGTGACCGATGATCTCTCTCAGAAACGCAGGGGTCGTCTTCGGCAAGGGTACCCCGCTCGAGAAGAGGGCGTTAAGCAACATCAACCTCGAGATCGACGAGGGCATGTTCGTCACCGTTATCGGCTCCAACGGGGCAGGCAAGTCGACGCTGCTCGGCGTGCTTGCCGGCGATATCGCGCCGAGCGTGGGACAGGTGTTCATCGGCGATGCGGACGTCACGCAAAAGCCGACCGCGCGGCGCGCCGGACTGGTGGCGCGCGTATTCCAGGACCCGTTGGCGGGAAGCTGCGGCGGGCTGACGATCGAGGAGAACCTGGCGCTGGCCGAGCGGCGCGGCAAGCGCCGCGGCCTGACGACCGCGCTCAATGCCGGGCGCCGGGCGACGTTCCGCCAGCGCGTCGCCGAGCTCAACCTCGGCCTGGAGGACCGGCTCGGCGACCGCATGGACCTGCTGTCCGGCGGGCAGCGGCAGGCGGTGTCGCTGGTCATGGCCACGCTCACCGGATCGCAGATGCTGCTTCTTGACGAGCATACGGCCGCACTCGATCCCGGCATGGCCGAGTTCGTCATGGGGCTGACCGAGAAATTCGTTTCCGAGCGCAAGCTGACGACGCTGATGGTCACCCATTCGATGCGCCAGGCGCTCGATTTCGGCGACCGCACCATCATGCTGCATGGCGGCGAGATCGTGCTCGACGTCCGCGGCGAAGAACGCAAGGACATGCAGGTTGAGGATCTGATCGAGATGTTCAGGCGCATCCGCGGTCAGACCATCGACGACGATGAATTGCTGATCGGCTAGGCAATCCAGGGGAAGCGGGTCCCCGGCTTTCCGCTTCACGGACGGCACGCTGCACGACTGCAATATCAAAGCGACCTCTTCTTGGCCGCAGAGCGGTGCGCCGCATCGACCCGAAGCTGTAACGGTTTCACGTTCTGCTTGACTCGGCAACGCCGCACGCTAGGCTGCACGAAAATACCGGCCTCGGGTGCCGGGTGGCAAAAATGCCTCGCATGCCTCGCCTCACCGGTGCAGGCGGCGGGGCATTGTCTTTTGGGGCTAGATCTTTGAAGCAGTCGATCCAGATCGGCGTCCTCTATTCGCGCTCGGGCACGTACAGCCTGATCTCGGATGCCTGTCGGCAAGGCGTGCTTCGGGCCATTGCGGACGTGAACGCCGATGCGGCCAGCCCGATCAGGCTGGTCTCTGTCGAGCGCGACCCGCAAGGCAATATCGACCGTTATGCGCCGCTCTGCGAAGAGATGATCCGCGAGCATGGGATCAGGCATGTCATAGGCTGCATCACGTCCTGGAGCCGCAAGGAGGTCATTCCGATCCTTGAAAAATCCGGCGCGACGCTGTGGTACGCCTGCCCCTATGAAGGCTTCGAGGCGAACGAGCATGTCGTCTACATGCATGCCTGCCCGAACCAGCATCTCGTGCCGCTGTTGAGCTATGCCGTACCCCGATTCGGCGCCAACGGTCTTCTCGTCGGCTCCAACTATATATGGGGCTGGGAGACCAACCGGGTTGCGCGGGACCTGATCGCCGACGCCGGCGGCAGCGTGCTGGCCGAGCGATACCTGCCCATCGGGGAGACCGACGTTTCTCGGCTGATCGGGGAAATCAAGGCCACCCGGCCGGACTTCATCCTCAACAATCTGATCGGCACCTCATCTTACGCGTTCATCGCTGCCTATGCGGAACTCGGCCGGCGCGATCGGCATTTTCGGCCCGACCGCTGCCCGCTCCTTTCCTGCAACCTCACCGAATGCGAACTTCCGGCGATCGGAAACACGGCGAAAGGCCATTTTTCCGCGGGGCCGTATTTCCTGTCATCGGCCGGAACCGACATAGCGCTCGCCGAAGGTGCCCAGCATCGGCCAGCCTCTTCATTCGAGGCTGCGGCCTATGCGTCGGTCCGTGTGCTGGCAGAAGTTCTGGCCGGCTCCGCGAATGCCACATTCGCCGACCTCCCCTCCGTCTTTGGCGCGGCCACGTTCGAAACCCCCTTCGGCGTCACCAGGATCGATCCGCAAACCCAGCACGCGACACTGCCCGTCGTCATCGGGCAGATCGGGGACAACGGCTTCGAGACGGTAAGCCGAACCGAAGGCGTTGCGCCCGACCCTTACCTTTCCCGCTACGATCGGGCGGAAATATTCGGCCGCCCGCGGCTGAAGGTGGTGTCATGAGCCGCGCCTCGCGCATCCCCAATCTGGGTGGGGCGCAAGCCTTCATCCTGCACCGCCCGCACGCCACGGTGAACGCGCTGTCGCGTCAGCTTGTCGCCATCGGGCTGGACGTTCGCGACTGCTGGCCGGAATTGCCGCCGGATGCGCTGGCGGCCGATTTCGTGTTTTTCGACGTCGATCTGGGCTTCGACGAGCAGTTCCCCTGGAAGCCCGGCGAGGCTCCCATGCCTCTCGTCGCGCTGATCGGCTCGGAAGCGCCGGGCCGAATCGAATGGGCGTTATCGCAAAAAGCCGACGCGCAACTGCTGAAGCCGGTCGGCACGGCAGGAGTCTACAGCGCGTTGCTCATCGCCCGGCAGTCCTTCGTTGCGCGGCGCCGGCTGGCTGACGAAATCGCGGCGCTGGAGACGCGCGTCGCCGAACGCCAGACCATCGTGCGCGCGGTCGCCGCCCTTTCCGCGCAGGGTGTCGACGACAGCCGCGCCTATGCGCAGCTGCGTTCGCTGGCGATGACCTGGCAGGTGAGCATCGAACAGGCGGCGCGACGCATCGTGGCGATGACCGGGGAAGGTGATGAGCACTCCAATCACGCCTGACCTCGTAGCCTCCGCACTGCCGACCAGGCCCCGCAGCGGAATCTGGCGGCGGCTCCTGAAGCAACCCCTGGCGGTCCTCGGCCTCGCATTGATAGTCCTGGCCGTCGCGGGCGCCGCCCTGGCGCCTGTGCTGACGCCCTACGATCCCAATGAACAGATGTTCGACGGACTGACGCTCGAGGGAGCGCCGTTGCCACCGAGCGAGAAATTCTGGCTCGGCACCGACCTCCTTGGCCGCGACCTCGCCACCCGTATCCTCTACGGCGCCAGGACCTCGCTGATCATCGGCATCGTGGCAAATGGCGCAGCACTGCTGATCGGAGCGCTGGTCGGCATCACGGCAGGCTATTTCCGCGGCTGGATCGGCAACGCGCTGATGCGCTTCACCGACCTCATGATGGCATTCCCCGCTCTGCTGCTCGCGATATGTCTCGCCGCCATATTGCAGCCCAGCCTGTGGATCGTCGCCCTGGTGATCGCGCTCGTCAACTGGGTGCAGACGGCCCGCGTCATCTACACCGAAACCAGTTCCCTCGCCGAGCGCGAGTTCATCGACGCCGAGCGCACGATCGGCGCGAGCACGCCGCGCATTCTGTTTCGCCATATCCTGCCGCACCTGCTGCCGACCTTGATCGTCTGGGGCACGCTGGGCATCTCGACCACCGTTCTCCTCGAGGCGACCCTGTCCTATCTCGGCATCGGCGTGCAGCCGCCGACAGCCTCCTGGGGCAACATCATCTTCGAGAACCAGACCTATTTCCAGGTCGCGCCCTGGCTGGTCTTCTTCCCGGGAGCCGCAATCCTGGCGCTGGCGCTCGCCTTCAACCTCGTCGGCGACGCATTGCGCGACATCCTCGATCCCACGCAGCGAGGCCGGGCATGATCACCTATATCGGCCGCCGGCTGATCCAGTCCGCGCTCATCCTGCTCGGCGTCTCGATCATCACATTCGCGCTGCTCTATCTGCTTCCGGCGGACCCCGTGCGCCAGATTGCCGGGCGCAGCGCCACGCCGCAGACGGTAGAGAACATCCGCCAGCAACTCGGCCTCGACCAGCCCTTCATGGTGCAGTACTGGCGCTATCTGATGAATCTCCTGACCGGGGATCTCGGCCGTTCCTACATCCAGCGGTCGGAGGTCAGCGAACTCATCGTTTCGCGCCTTCCCGCCAGCCTGCTTCTGATGCTCGGCGCCATATTCTGCGAACTGGCGATCGGCCTTACCATGGGGCTGGTCGCAGCCGTCAAGCGCGGCAGCCCGACCGACCAGACGCTGATGTTGACGTCCTTCGTCGGCGTGTCGGCACCGCAATTCGTCGTCGGCCTCCTGCTCCTCTACGTCTTCGCCGTCAGGCTCGGATGGTTCCCGATCGGCGGCTACGGTACCTGGAAACATCTGGTGCTGCCCTCCGTCACGCTCGGCATACTCGGCGCGGGCTGGTACGCCCGCATGATGCGCTCGTCGATGATCGACGTGCTGCGGCAGGACTATATCCGCACGGCGCGGGCCAAGGGTCTGAGGCGCGGCACGATCCTGGTGCGCCATGCCCTGCCCAACGCGATCCTGCCGGTCGTCGCCATGATCGGCATCGACATCGGCATCTTCATGGGCGGCATCGTGGTGGTGGAAAGCGTCTTCGGCTGGCCCGGCATTGGCCAACTCGCCTGGCAGGCGATCCAGCGCGTCGATATCCCGATCATCATGGGCGTGACGCTGGTTTCGGCATGCGCGATCGTGCTCGGCAATTTGCTTGCCGACATAGTCGCACCATTCATCGATCCGCGCATCAAGCTGCGCTGAACAAGAGCTTCTGCAACGCAACCAAGAAGAAGGGAACCACTGAAATGAAACAATACCTGACAACAACGGTAGCCGCATCGGCGCTGGCGCTGATGCTCGGCCTGATGCCCGCCTCCGCAGAGGAGCAGCGCGACCCCAACGCCAAGCCCGGCGGCGACATCGTCATCACCTACAAGGACGACGTGTCCACCCTCGACCCTGCGATCGGCTACGACTGGCAGAACTGGTCGATGATCAAGAGCCTGTTCGACGGCCTCATGGACTACGAGCCGGGCACCACGACGCTGAGGCCGGAGCTTGCCGAAAGCTACGAGATTTCGGCGGACGGCACCGTCTTCACCTTCAAGCTGCGCCCGGGCGTGAAATTCCACAATGGCCGCGAACTCACCGCCGAGGACGTGAAGTATACGCTCGACCGCGTCGCCAATCCGAAGACCCAGAGCCCCGGCGCGGGCTTCTTCGCCTCGATCAAGGGTTTCGACGAGGTTGCCGGCGGCAGCGCGGAAAGCCTGTCGGGCGTGACGGTGGTCGACCCGTCGACGATCAAGATCGAGCTGTCGCGTCCGGATGCGACCTTCCTTCATGTCATGGCGCTGAACTTCTCGCATGTCGTGCCCAAGGAAGAGGTAGAAAAACACGGGCCCGACTTCGGCAAGAACCCGGTCGGCACCGGCGCCTACAAGCTGGCCGAGTGGACGCTCGGCCAACGCCTGGTCTTCGAGAAGAACGCCGATTACTGGAACAAGGGCCTGCCCTATCTCGACAAGATCACCTTCGAGGTCGGCCAGGAGCCGATCGTCGCGCTGCTGCGCCTGCAGAAAGGCGAGGTCGACGTGCCCGGCGATGGCATCCCGCCCGCCAAGTTCCAGGAAGTGATGAGCGATCCCGCCCAGAAAGAACGCGTCGTCGAGGGCGGCCAGCTTCACACCGGCTACATCACCATGAACACGACGATGGCGCCGTTCGACGACGTCAAGGTGCGCCAGGCCGTGAACATGGCGATCAACAAGGACCGCATCGTCCAGATGATCAACAACCGCGCGGTGCCGGCGAACCAGCCTCTGCCGCCGTCCATGCCCGGCTACTCGAAGGATTACAAGGGCTACGCCTACGACGTGGAAGGCGCCAAGAAACTGCTGGCGGAAGCCGGTCATCCGGACGGTTTCGAGACCGAACTCTTCGCGATGAACACCGACCCCAACCCGCGCATCGCCCAGGCGATCCAGCAGGACCTCGCGGCCATCGGCATCAAGGCCAACATCCAGTCGCTGGCGCAGGCCAATGTGATTGCAGCCGGCGGCGACAAGGCGGGCGCCCCGATGATCTGGTCGGGCGGCATGGGGTGGATCGCCGACTTCCCCGATCCCTCGAACTTCTACGGCCCGATCCTCGGCTGCGGCGGCGCGGTCCCTGGCGGCTGGAACTGGTCGTGGTACTGCAACGAGGACATCGACAAGCTGGCGGCGGAAGCCGACTCGATCACCGACCCCGCAAGGGCCGAGGAGCGCAACAAGATGTGGAGCGCCATCTATGAGAAGATCATGGAGGACGCACCTTGGGCGCCGGTCTTCAACGAGCAGCGTTTCACCATGCGCTCGCCGCGCATGGCGGGCGCCGACAACCTCTATGTCGACCCCGTCCACATCCCGATCAACTATGACTATGTGTATCTGAACGATGTGCAATAGATGCGACTACACCATCCACGGACGCCACCATCACTTCGGCTGGGACAATAGTTTCGCCCCGGTCGAGCGGGTGGCGCCCGGCTCGACGATCGAGTTCGAGTGCCTCGACTCCTCCGGCGGCCAGCTGACGCCCGACAGCACGGTCGCCGATGTCTCGACGCTCGACTTCGGCAAGGTCAACCCGGTCACCGGCCCCATCCATGTGGATGGGGCCGAGCCGGGCGACGCGCTGAAGATCACGATCGAGGCGTTCAAGCCGTCCGGCTTCGGCTGGACGGCGAACATACCGGGCTTCGGCCTGCTCGCCGACGACTTCAAGGAACCCGCACTGAACCTCTGGAAGTACGACGCAAGCTCGCTCGAGCCGGCGCTCTACGGAAAGAACGCGCGCGTGCCGCTGAAACCGTTCGCCGGCACGATCGGCAACGCGCCGGCCGAAGCGGGACTGCATTCGGTGGTGCCGCCGCGTCGCATGGGCGGAAACCTCGATATCCGTGATCTGGCGGCGGGCACCGTCCTTTACCTGCCGGTCGAGGTCGCGGGCGCGCTGTTCTCGGTCGGCGACACGCACGCCGCGCAAGGCGACGGCGAGGTTTGCGGCACCGCCATCGAGAGCCAGATGAACACCGTGCTCAAGATCGACCTCGTCAAGGATGCACGGCTGAAGATGCCGCGCTTCACCACGCCGGGGCCGGTTACCCGTCATCTCGACGCGAAGGGCTACGAAGTAACGACCGGGGTCGGGCCTGACCTGATGGAGGGAGCCAGGGCTGCCGTCGCGCAGATGGTCGATCTCGTCTCGGCGCAGCACGGGCTCGACCCGGTCGACGCCTACATGCTCTGCTCGGTGTGCGGGGATCTCAGGATCAGCGAGATCGTCGACATGCCGAACTGGGTCGTGTCGTTCTACTTCCCGCGCTGCGTTTTCGAATGATCGCAGTCGCGGAACGCGAGACCACTGACGGGCCGGCCGCCGAAACATCGGCGCCGGTCCTGGACGTGGCAGGGCTGACCGTCTCCGTGCGCGGGGAAGAGGGCGAGCGCGAGGTCGTCTCCGATCTCTCCTTCTCTCTGGCGCGCGGAGAAACGCTTTGCATCGCGGGCGAGTCCGGCTCCGGCAAGTCGATGACGTCGCTCGCCATCATGGGCCTTCTTCCGCAGCCGGCCGCGCGCCTTTCGGGAGGTTCCGTCCGGTTGAACAAGCTCGACCTGGCCAAGCTGCCCGAAAACCGCATGCGCCGCATCCGCGGCGACCGCATCGCGATGATCTTCCAGGAACCGATGACGTCGCTCAATCCGGTCCTTTCGATCGGGCGGCAGATCATCGAGGCGATAGAGGTCCATACACCGATGTCGCGCCGCGAGGCGCGCGAGCGCGCGATCGACGCGCTGAAGGCGGTGCGGATACCGGATGCCGAGCGCCGGCTTGGTCATTATCCTCACGAGCTTTCGGGGGGCATGCGGCAGCGCGTCATGATCGCGATGGCGTTGGCTCTCAAGCCCGACGTGCTGATCGCGGACGAGCCGACCACGGCGCTCGACGTCACCGTCCAGGGCGAGGTGCTCGAGCTGCTGCGCGATCTGCAGCGCGAGAGCGGCACCAGCCTGATCCTCATCACGCATGATATGGGCGTCGTCGCCGAAATGGCCGACCGCGTGATCATCATGCGCGACGGCCGCATGGTCGAGCAGGGCAAGGCCGTCGACATCTTCGCTTCCCCGCAGACGGACTACACACGCGAATTGCTGGCCGCGGTGCCGCGGATGCGGACCACCGCCGGCGCGCAGCAGGCGCATGAACCGGCCGATGCAACGGAGCCGGTCGCTCTCCCGGACGGCGTTTCGGCCCCCGTCGCCACGGTGCGCGACCTTCAGGTGCGCTTCGATCTGCACGGCGGCTTCTTCGGCCGCGTCGACCGCCGCGTCCATGCGGTCGAAGGCGTCAGCTTCTCGATCGCGCGCAATGAGGTGCTGTCGCTGGTCGGCGAGTCCGGCTGCGGCAAGTCGACGACCGCCAAGGCGATCGCCGGACTGGTGCCCTATTCCGGCGACATCATGATAAACGGTCGCAGCCTGGGCGGGCTCTCATCGGCCGAACGCAATGCGGTTCGCCGCGACGTGCAGATGATCTTCCAGGACCCGTACGCCTCGCTCGATCCACGCATGCGCGTCGGCGACCTGGTCGCCGAACCCCTGCTGATCCATCGCATTGGTTCCAGAGAGGAACGGCGCGAACAGGTCGCCTCGCTGTTCGAGCGGGTCGGACTTTCGGCCGACCAGCTGGATCGCTATCCGCACGAATTTTCCGGCGGCCAGCGGCAACGCATCTGCATTGCCCGCGCACTGGCGCTGAAGCCGAAGCTCATCATCGCCGACGAAAGCGTGTCCGCGCTCGACGTCTCGGTGCAGGCGCGCGTGTTGAGCCTGCTGAAGGACCTGCAGCGCGAGTTCGGCGTGGCCTATCTTTTCATCTCGCATGACATGGCCGTGGTCGAAAACATCTCCGACCGCGTCGCGGTCATGTATCTCGGGCAGATCGTCGAGATGGGTACGCGCGAACAGGTTTTCTCCAATCCGCGTCATCCTTACACCAGGCGCCTGATCGACGCAGTCCCTACCCCGGACCCCAAGCTCCGCCGCGCGCATTTTGCCAGGCTCGGTAGCGAAATCCCGAGCGCCGTGAGGAATGTCGGAGATCCACCCCGACAACTGCTTCTTCGCGATATCGGCGAGGGCCATCTGGTCGCTGATTGAGCGCTGCCCTCACGCATTAGAGGATCAGGCAGCAGTCGCCGGAGGCCAACGAGATGCGCTGCTTACATCAGGCTGCGCTTGTGCTGCCTTGTCACTCGGCGGCTTCGACCACCTGCGCTGCCGACGCAATGCGCGCGGCGCAGTATTTGAACTCCGGGATCTTGCCGTAAGGATCGAGCATCGGATTGGTGAGCTTGTTGGCCGGGCTCTCGTTGAAGCAGAACGGCATGAACACCATGCCGTCGGCGACCTCGCGGTCGGCGCGCAGAATGGCTTCAACCGTGCCGCGACGCGTCTCCACGGCGACGACATCGCCCTGCGACAGGCCGCGCCGCTTGATCTCGTGCGGGTTCATCGCGGCGATGCCATAGGGCTCGATTGCATTGAGCACGCCGGCGCGGCGGGTCATGGCACCCGTGTGCCAGTGCTCCAGCAAGCGCCCGGTGGTGAGTACCAGCGGATACTCTTCATCGGGAACCTCGTCGGGTGGCAGCAGGTCGGTCGGCACGATGCGCCCTCGCCCGTCCGCAGTCGGGAAGCCTGATGTGAAGACGATCTCGTTGCCGGGCACATCCGGGCCATCGGCGGGATAGATGACGGATTCCTCGCGCTCGATGCGCTCCCAGGAAATATGCTTCAGCGACGGCATCACCTGCGCCATCTCGGTATAGACCTCGGAGACATGGCGGTAGTTCCAGCCGAGGCCCATGCGGTTGGCAAGTTCGATGATCAGATCGAGGTCCTGGCGTGCTTCGCCGGGCATGTCGAGCGCGGGGCGGCCGATCTGCACCTGCCGGTTGGTGTTGGTGTAGGTGCCGAGCTTTTCGGCGTGCGCGGAGGCCGGCAGCACCACGTCGGCGTGCCAGGCCGTCTCGGTCATGAAGATGTCCTGCACGACGAGATGCTCGAGCTTGGCGAGCGCGGCGCGCGCATGCGTCTGGTCGGGATCCGACATCGCCGGATTCTCGCCCATGATATACATGCCGCGGATTTCGCCGTCATGGATGGCATCGACGATCTCGACCACCGTCAGCCCACGCTTCGGATCGAGCGTCTGGCCCCAGAAATTTTCGTACTGGCTGCGGATGTCGATGTTCTCCACCGACTTGTAGTCGGGGAAATACATCGGGATCATGCCGGCATCCGACGCGCCCTGGACGTTGTTCTGGCCACGCAGCGGGTGGAGCCCGGTACCCGGCCGCCCGACATGGCCCGTGATCAGTGCCAGGGCGATCAGGCAACGCGAATTGTCGGTGCCGTGTGTGTGCTGCGAAACGCCCATGCCCCAGAAGATCATCGAGCGCTCGGCCTTGGCATAGGTGCGCGCCACATCGCGCAGCACGTCCGCCGCTATGCCGCAGACTTCAGCCATGGCTTCGGGCGAGAAGTCCTTGACCTTCGCCTTCAGCGCCTCGAAGCCGGAGGCATTGGCCTGGATATACTGCTCGTCGTAGAGCTTCTCGTCGATAATGACATGCAGCAGCGCGTTCAGCATGGCGACGTCGCTGCCCGGCTTGAAGCGCAGCGCATGGGTGGCGTGGCGCATCAGGTCCTGGCCGCGCGGGTCCATGACGATCAGTTTCGTCCCGCGCTTGGCCGCCTGCTTGAAATAGGTGGCGGCGACAGGGTGGTTCGTCGTGGGGCGCGCGCCGATGACGATCACGCACTCCGCCTTCAGGGCGTCCATGAAGGGCGCCGAGACAGCACCCGAGCCGACGCCCTCCATCAGGGCGGCGACCGAGGAGGCATGGCAAAGCCGCGTGCAGTGGTCGACATTGTTGGTGCCGAAACCGAGACGGACGAACTTCTGGAAGAGATAGGCCTCTTCGTTGGACCCCTTGGCCGAGCCGAAGCCGGCCAGCCCCTTGCCGCCATGCTCGTTACGGATGCGCATCAGGCCGCCGGCGGCACGCTCCAGCGCCTCCTCCCAGGTGGCTTCCCGGAAGATGGTCAACGGATCGACGCCGCGCAGGTCGATGTCGCCCGCCTTGGGCGCGTCGTCGCGGCGGATCAGCGGCTTGGTCAGCCGCTCGGGCGACATCGCGTAGTCGAAGCCGAAGCGGCCCTTCACGCACAGCCGGTTTTCGTTTGCGGGCCCGTTGCGACCGTCGATCTGGACGATCCGATTGTCCTTGACGGCTACCTTGGTCTGGCAGCCGACACCGCAGAACGGGCATACCGAATCGACGACGCGGTCGAATTCCTGCACGGCGCGCGTCTTGAACGCGTCGTCCATCAGCGACTTCTCGTAGAGTGCGCCGGTCGGGCAGGCCTGCACGCATTCGCCACAGGTCACGCAGGTCGAGAGGCCCATCGGGTCGTGCATGTCGAAGACCGGGACCGAGTGGTTGCCGCGCTCCGCCATGCCGATCACGTCGTTGACCTGGACCTCGCGGCAGGCGCGCACGCAGGCGCCGCAGGTGATGCAGGCGTCGAGATTCACCGCGATGGCGGGATTCGTGATGTCGAACTCGGCCGGCACGTCATCCCTGGAGAACTTCGATTCGTAGCGGCCTGTGGAAATCCCCATCGAGCCGGCCCATTGCCAGAAGACCGACTGATTGTCCGGTCCGTCACTCGCCGGGCGCATGTTGCTGGCCAGAAGCTCGAACACCATCTGACGCGACTTCTCGGCGCGCTCGGTATCGGTCTTGACGACCATGCCGGCGGTCGGCTTGCGGATGCAGGATGCGGCCAGAACCCGCTCACCCTCGATGTCGACCATGCAGGCGCGGCAATTGCCGTCGGGACGATAGCCGGGCATGTCGACATGGCACAGATGCGGGATCTTCGTGCCCTCGCGCTTGGCGACGTCCCAGATGGTTTCGTCCTGAGCGGCGGTGACGGTTTTCCCGTCGAGCGTGAATACGACGCTGTCTGACATCAGAGATCACTCCGGAAATGGGTCAGCAGGTGGTTTACCGGGTTGGGTGCCGCCTGGCCAAGCCCGCAGATGGACGCGTCGCGCATCACCATTTCGAGATCGCGCAACGCGGTCTCGTCGGAATTCCCTGGCTTCTTAAGAAGCGTCACCATCTTTTCGGTGCCTTCCCGACAAGGTGTGCACTGGCCGCAACTCTCATGCTTGAAGAACTTCAGCAGGTTGACGGTCACGTCCTTTATGCTGTCCGCCTGCGAGAATACCACAATCGCGTGCGACCCGACAAAAGCGCCCTGCTTCGCAAGCTCGCCGCCGAAATCGAGCGCGATGTCGCCCATCGAGGCCGGCAGGATGCCGCCTGAAGCGCCGCCCGGCAGATAGGCTTTGAACTCGTGCCCGTCGGCCATGCCGCCACAATAGTCGTCGATCAGTTCGCGGACCGTGACGCCGGCCGGCGCAAGCTTCACGCCGGGATTCCTGACGCGGCCGGAAACCGACCAGGAGCGGATGCCCGGATGGCCCGGCTTGCCCTGGGCGGCGAACCATTCGGCGCCCTTTTCGACGATGTCGCGAATCCACCACAGCGTTTCGACATTGTGGTTGAGCGTCGGGCGGCCGAACAGGCCAACTTCGGCAATGTAGGGCGGACGGTGCCGCGGCAGGCCGCGCTTGCCCTCGATGCTCTCCAGCATCGCGCTTTCCTCGCCGCATATATAGGCGCCAGCGCCGCGCCGCAGTTCGATGAAGCCAGGCTCGGCAATCCCGGCTGCTTCCAACGCCGCGATCTCGGCCCGCAATATGGCAAGCACCGCCGGATATTCGTCGCGCATGTAGAAATAGATGCGTTCGGCTTCGACCGCGTGGGCGGCGATCAGCGCGCCCTCGAAAGTGCGGTGCGGGTCCTTTTCGAGGTAGATGCGGTCCTTGAACGTGCCGGGCTCGCCTTCGTCGCCATTGATCGACATAAGGCGCGGGCCGGGATAGGAGCGGACGAAGCCCCATTTCTTGCCAGCTGGGAAGCCGGCGCCGCCAAGGCCGCGAAGGCCCGCTCCCTGCATCGTTTCCATGATGGCGTCGACGCCCAGCGCCCCGTCGCGCACTTTCTGCAGCAATCGATATCCGCCGGCAGCGCGATAGGCTTCGAGCCCGGTATAATCGGGCACTACGACGTCCGTCTTGCCCTCCCTGGCCATGTCGAGCAGGCCCTGGCTGCTGGCGTGGTCGACTTCGCGATTGCCGATGCGGGCTGCCGGTGCACCGGCACAACGCCCCATGCAGGGCGCGCGGACGACGCGAATGGCCTGCGGATCGACACCGGTCGACAGTTCGCGGAACAACTGCTCGGCACCCGCCAGGGCGCAGCTTATCGAATCGCAGACCCGGATCGTGAGCGGCGCCGGACCAGCTTCGCCTTCCTTGACGACGTCGAAATGGTCGTAGAACGTCGCCACCTCGTAGATCTCGGCCTGCGACAGACGCATCTCCTCCGCCAGGGCTCGCAAATGCCGCGCCGAAAGACAGCCGTAGCGATCCTGGATCAGGTGAAGAAATTCGATCAGCAGGTCGCGCCGTCGCTCGCGAGCGCCAAGAAGCGCCTGGACTTCCGTCAGCGCGACATCGTCCAGCGCCCTCCCCTTGGGTCCGCGATCCCGTCCGCGCCGTTGCTGTATGGTCATTCTCTCTGCTCCCGAGCAACATGCCCGTCCGCCCCTTGGCGGTTCCAGTCACCTGTTTCGCGTGCCCTGTGGCATAATATATACCTGTGGGGGCTTGTAAACAGATAGCCATCGGACCTGGCAGGTCTAACAGACCGGCGTCGGTGGTCAGACCCGATCTGCGCCTCGATTTGTCGCAGCGCTTACACCGGCACCGTCTGCGCCTTCTCGATCACGAAGATAGTGTGATCGCCATCCCGCTCCGTCGTCTCGAGACGGTCGCCCGTCTCGTTGACCAGATTGGGAATGTCTATCGACGCCAGGGGATCGGTGCAGCGAACCACGAGACGCTCGCCCGACCCCATGCCCCTGAGCGCCTTGCGGGTCTTCAGCGCCGGCAGCGGACATTTCAATCCCGTCAGGTCGAGCTCTTTCATCGTCATGATGAGCTACGATGGCGAACCGGCGCACGATCGTCAACGCCGTGACGCCTCACGGCGAGCGGCCAGTCGTCGCACGACATCCATGAATTGGGCGAGGCACGTCAATTCAGATCCGAATAGGCGAGGAACTGAACAGTCTGGCCCGGCTCTATAAGGGTCGATGCCTCGCCAAGCTCGACAAGCCCGTCCGTTTCCACCAGTGAAGACAGCAGGCCCGCTCCCTCGCGCGGGAATTTGACGGCCTCGTATGAACCGTCGTCCATCTTGCGCAGGCTGACCCGCACATATTCGCGCCGCCCCTGCTTCTTGCGATAGGAGAAGGCGGCCCGCACTGCCATCGGAACCGACAGTTGCGGCTCAGCCCCTGCGAGAGCGAGGATTGCCGGGCGCGCGATATGCGCGAAGGTGACGAAGCTCGCCACCGGGTTGCCGGGCAATCCGATGAGCGGGGTTCCTCCGACGACACCCATGGCGACGGGCCGGCCGGGCTTGATGGCCACGCGCCAGAACACCAGCGTGCCGACGGCCTCGACCGCCGCCTTCACGCAATCGGCCTCTCCGGTCGAAACGCCACCGGAAGTCAGGATCAGGTCATGCATCGACGCCGTGTCGCGCAAGCAGCCGGCGATCAATTCCCTGTCGTCGGCCAGGATGCCGAGGTCCGTTGTTTCACAGCCCAGGCGCCGGAGCATCGCCATCAGCATGAAGCGGTTGGAGTCGAACAATTGCGCCGGTCCGCGCGTCTCTCCCGGCGCAACGACCTCGTCTCCGGTCGAGAATACCGCGACGCGTATCCTGCGCCTGACTTCGAGGGTAGTGAAACCAAGAGCGGCGGCGAGCGCGACGTCCTGCGGCCGCATGCGTCGTCCTGCCGGCAGAACGACATCGCCGAGCGCGACATCCTCGCCCATCGGACGCACATTGGCGCCTGTCTCGAGGCCGGGCGGGAGGATGACCTTGCCGGAATCGTCCACGCGCACGTCTTCCTGCATGAAAACCGTGTCGGCTCCGGCGGGCATCGGAGCGCCGGTGAAGATGCGAGCGCTCTGACCCGGCAACACAGGCAGTTCCGGCGCCATGCCCGCCTGGACCCGTCCGAGAACGGCGAAGGCCTTCTCAACTGCCTGCGGCAGGTCGGCGCCGCGCACCGCATAACCGTCGACCGCCGAATTGGTGAAAGGCGGCAGCGGCAGCGGCGCCTTCATGTCCCTCGCAAGGACACGTCCGTCCGCTTGCGCCAGCGGCACGCTCTCGATTTCCTCCACGGCGCCGAGCTTCGATGCGATCAATGCGGCCGCCTCGTCGATGGGCTGCATCGGCCCGCCGAAAGCGAAGCAATCATCCGAAAGTTGCGCCATTTACCTTCCAGTCCACCAGCATGCGATGCCCGCCGCGCCGATCCGGGGCTTTTTTGACCAGCCTCCGTTTCAACAGGCTATAAGATAGGGGTCAAGCCAGGCCGGCACGACCCGGCAAGCGAATCCACGAGGCCATCATGCACCAGACGACACGCCCACCGGACGCCGCCATCGTCATGCCGGACCCGCAAGACCCGCGGCTGACCGAGTTGGTCGGGGGCATCGACCACACGGGTGCGGCGGTGGAGGTCCGCGTGCCGGTCGAGCGCGCCCTGACGCTCTATCTCAACGCGCAGGAGATCGTCACCATGATGACGATCAACGACTATCCCGAATATCTCGCGCTTGGCTATCTCCTGAACCAGAACATGCTTCTCTCCGACGATGTGGTGACCGGCGTGGACTATGACGAGGACCTGCAGGTGGTGGTCGTGCGCACCGAGCGCAACACCGACTACGAGCAGAAGCTGAAGAAGCGCACCCAGACCTCGGGCTGCGCCCAGGG
>JALYWP010000048.1 GCA_030852655.1 Pseudomonadota bacterium
ACCATGCCCATCGAGATGGCGATGGCGATCAGCGAGGAGCCGCCATAGGAGATGAAGGGCAGCGTCATGCCCTTTGCCGGCATCAGTTGCAGGTTGACGCCCATGTTGATGACCGACTGGAAGCCGAACACGACGACCAGCCCGGCGACGGCGAAGCGGGCGAAGTCGTCCTCCTCCTTGAGCGCGGTTGCCAGGCCACGCAGCACGATGAAGGCGAAGATCGTCATGATGAGCAGGCAGAGCACGATGCCGAACTCCTCGCCGGCGACCGAAAAGACGAAGTCGGCATGGCTGTCCGGGATGAGGCGCTTGACGGTGCCCTCGCCCGGGCCGACGCCGAACCAGCCGCCATTGATGACGGCGTCGCGGCCCATGTCGACCTGGAACGTATCGCCCTCGCCGGTCAGGAAGCGGTCGATGCGGCCGGCGACATGCGGGAAGGCGGTGTAGGCGCCTACCGCGCCGGCGAGGCCGAGCCCGCCGATGACGACGATCCACAGCCACGGCATGCCGGCCATGAAGAACATCACGCCCCAGGTGCCCAGCACGAGGATCGTCTGCCCGAGGTCCGGTTGCGCGACGAGCAGCGCGACGACGGCGCCGAGCAGGATCACTGCGAAGAGATTGCCGGGAATGTCGGGCTGGCGCTTATGCTCCGCGAACAGCCAGGCGCAGATGATGACGAAGGCGGGCTTCAGGAATTCCGACGGCTGGACCGAAACTCCGAACAGCGACAGCCAGCGATGCGCGCCCTTGACCTCGACGCCGACGAACAGCACCGCGACCATCATCACCAGCGTGAGACCGAGCATGAACAGTGACAGGCGGCGGATCTGGCGCGCGTCGAGGAAGGAGACCGAGATCAGGGCGATCAGCGCCGGTATCATGTAGACGATCTGGCGCGTGGCAAAGTGGAAGCTGCCGAGGCCGATGCGCTCGGCCACCGCCGGGCTCGCGGCGAAGGAGAGAACGATGCCGAGACCCATCAGCGACAGGAAGGCGGCGAGGAACCAGCGATCGACGGTCCACCACCATGTAGCAACCGGGCTTCTGTCCAGACGGCTGATCATCAGTTGGTCCCTCCGATGGGCTTGACCCCTTCGATAGCATGCACGGCTTGCCTGAAGGCTTCGCCCCTGATCTCGAAATTCTTGAACTGGTCGAAGCTGGCGCAGGCGGGCGACAACAGCACGACCGCCTCGCCCGTCGTGTCGAGCGCTGCGTCGTGGGCCGCATGTTCGACGGCGGCGTCGAGCGTGCCTGATATCTCGTAGGGCACGGTCTCGCCGAGCGTCGCCGAGAAGGCGGGCGCGGCCTCGCCGATCAGGTAGGCCTTGGCGATGCGCGGGAAATAGCCACGCAGCGATTCGATGCCGCCTTCCTTGGGCAGGCCGCCGACGATCCAATGGATGCGCGGGAAGGACGACAGCGCAGGCGCGGCAGCGTCGGCATTGGTCGCCTTGGAATCGTTGACGAAGAGGACATGGTCCTTTTTGCCGACCTGCTCCATGCGGTGGGCGAGCCCGGGAAAGCTTTCGAGCCCCGACTGTATCTCGCCGAGATCGAGCCCGACCTTGAGGCAGGCGGCGACCGCGGCGAGCGCGTTCTGCGCATTGTGCTGGCCGCGCAGCGAGCCGATGCCTTCGAGGAAACCGATACGGCTGTAGCGACCGTGTTCGGCCTCCATCAGGTCGGTGCCGTCGGCGAAATAGCCGTCGGTGATCTGCAGGCGCTTGGAGATGCGGATCACATGCTTGCCGGCACGCTCCAGCCGATCGGCGATCTGCAGGCAATAGCTGTCGTCGACGCCGATGATCGCCGTATCGCTGCCGGCCACCAGCCTTTCCTTGATCGAAGCATAGTGCTGTATCGTGCCGTGGCGGTCGAGATGATCGGGCGTCAGATTGAGCAGTATTCCGGCCGTCGGATCGATCGATGGCGCGAGGTCGACCTGATAGGACGAGCACTCGATGACGTAATGCCGCTTCGCCGTGGGAGGGTCGAGCGTCATCACCGCGCGGCCGATATTGCCGCCCATCTGCGTATCGCGGCCGGCGGCGGTGAGGATGTGCGCGGCAAGCGCGGTCGTCGTCGACTTGCCGTTGGTGCCGGTGATGGCGATGAACGGCGCGTCCGGCGCCTGCAGCGCGCGCTCGCGGCAGAACAGTTCGACGTCGCCGATGATCTCGACGCCGGCGCCGCGCGCCAGTTCGACCGTCCAGTGCGGCTTGGGATGGGTAAGCGGCACGCCGGGCGACAGCACGAAAGACGAGAAACCCGACCACTCGGCCGTCCTGAGGTCCCCGGTCGCAATGCCCTCGCCGGCTGCCTTCGCCACGCTGTCGGGGTTGTCGTCCCACGCAACCACCTCGGCGCCGCCTTCCCTGAGCGCAAGCGCCGTCGCGATCCCGGAACCTCCGAGACCGAAGAGGGCGACGCGCTTTCCACCGAAGGAACGGGCCGGGATCATTCAGCTACCTCAGCTTCAGGCTGGAAAGCCCGATCAGCGCCAGGATCACGGCGATGATCCAGAAGCGGATCACCACCTGGCTTTCGGTCCAGCCAAGCTTCTCGAAATGGTGATGGATCGGCGCCATCAGGAAGACGCGGCGGCCGGTCATCTTGAAGAAACCGACCTGGATGATGACCGACAGCGCTTCCATGACGAACAGGCCGCCGATAATGGCGAGCACGATTTCGTGCTTGGTGGCGACCGCGATGGTACCGATCAGGCCGCCCATGGCGAGCGAGCCGGTGTCGCCCATGAAGATCGCCGCCGGCGGCGCGTTGAACCAGAGGAAGCCTAGCCCGGCGCCGATGACCGCGCCGAGCACCACGGCAAGCTCGCCAGTGCCTGGCACGAAGTGGATCTGCAGATATTCGGCGAAGACCGCGTTGCCCGAGAGATAGGCGATGACGCCGAAGGAGGCCGCCGCGATCATGATCGGCACGATGGCGAGGCCGTCGAGCCCGTCGGTCAGGTTCACCGCATTGCCGGCACCGACGATGACGACGCAGGCGAACGGGATGAAGAACCAGCCGAGATTGATGATCAGGTCCTTGATGAAGGGGAAGGTCAGCGAGGACGAGAACGGCGCCTGGCCGGCATGCATGATGAACCATGCGGCGATGCCTGCGATGACGAATTCGATGCCGAGCCGCGCCTTGCCGGAAAGTCCCAGATGCGACTGCTTGGTGACCTTCAGATAGTCGTCGTAGAAGCCGATGGTGCCGAAGCCGAGCGCGACGAGAAGCACGACCCAGACATAGACGCTGAAGATGTTGGCCCACAGCAGCGAAGACACGACGATGCCCGACAGGATCATCAGTCCGCCCATGGTCGGCGTGCCCGCCTTCTTGAAATGCGTCTGCGGTCCGTCGGCGCGGATCGGCTGGCCCTTGCCCTGTCGCAGCCTGAGCGAAGCGATGATGGCAGGACCGAAGATGAAGACGATCAGCGCCGAGGTGATCAGCGCTCCGCCGGTGCGGAAGGTTATGTAGCGAAAGACGTTGAACGCCGAGACTTCGTCCGAGAATTCCACAAGCAGGGTCAGCATTCTTCAGTCCCCCGGACCCGATTCACGACGGCTCGACGTTGCCGGCGTCGGCCGGAAACTGGCGGATGAGTGCATCGACCAGCTTGGAGAAGCCGATGCCTTTGGACGATTTGATCATGACGACGTCGCCGGGCCGCACGGTGTCGATCAGCACCGGCTTCAGATCCTCGGCGCCGGCCCTGTACTCCACCTTGAACTCTTCGGGAAGCGCCTCGGCAAGCGACTTCATCTCCGGGCCGGCAAGCAGGATGAGTTCCGCGCGCGCCGCCGCGATCAGACCGGCAAGCCCGGCGTGGAGCTTTGCCGAATGATTGCCGAGTTCCAGCATGTCGCCGAGCACCGCGATGCGCCGCCCCTCGCCGGTGACCGGCGTCGCGGCGAGCAGCGCCATCGCCGCCTTCATCGAGGCGGGGTTGGCATTGTAGCTCTCGTCGATCAGCGTGATCGGGCCTGCCGGGTGCTTCAGCACATGGCGCTTGCCGCGGCCGGGCTCGGCGCTCAGGCTTTCGAGCGACAGCGCGACCTGGCCGACATCGGCGCCGACGAGGTGGGCAGCGCCGAGCACGGCAAGCGCGTTCTGCACGATATGGCGGCCGGGCGCGCCGATACGCGCATTGATCTCCTTGCCGCCGATGCGCGCAGTGATCAGGGAATGGTCCGGATGAAGCGCGAGGTTGGTCAGCCGATAGAGCGCCTTGGCGTGTTCGCCGAAGCCGACCACCTTCTGGACGCCTGCTTCCTTGGCCATTTTGCCAAGCAGCGCCCAGCGCTGGTCGTCGCGGTTGATGAGCGCAGCCCCGCCTTGCTCGACGCCCTCGAAGATTTCCGCCTTGGCCCTGGCGATGTCGTCGAGCGTCCTGAAATGGCCGAGGTGAGCCGCCCCGACCATGGTGACGATCGCGACATGCGGCCTTACCAGCTTCACCAGCGGGCGGATTTCGCCCTCATGGTTCATGCCGATCTCGAAGATCGCATAATCGCAGTCGGCCGGCATGCGGGCCAATGTCAGCGGCACGCCCCAGTGATTGTTGAACGATGCGGCGGATGCGTGCACCTTGCCGACTGCCGAGAGCGCATGGCGCAGCGCTTCCTTGGTCGTGGTCTTGCCGGCCGAGCCCGTCACCGCGACGATCTTCGCGTTCGATCGCGCGCGCGCGGCCGTCCCCGCCTTCTCCAGTGCCGCCAGCACGTCCGGCACGACGATCATAGGCGCGGTGAGACGCCCGAGCGCCGGCAGCCGGCCCTCCGCGACGACGAGCAGGCTGGCGCCGGCCTTCACCGCGGCGGTTGCGAAGTCGTGACCGTCCATCGCATCGCCCTTGATGGCGAAGAAGGCATCGCCGGGGGCAAGGCTGCGCGTATCGATCGAGATGCCGGTGACCGTGCGCGGCATCGCGCCGACCGGCCTGCCGCCCATCGCCTCGATCAGTTCGTCGGCAAGCCAGAGCGAACTCATCTGCCGTGCTCCCGAAGCGCCTTGCGCACTTCCTCGTGGTCGGAGAAGGCAAGCGTCTCGGCCCCGATCGTCTGGCCTTCCTCGTGACCCTTGCCGGCGACGATCAGTGTGTCGCCCGCGTGAAGTGCCGCGACCGCTTCCTGGATCGCCTTGCGTCGGTCGCCGATCTCGATGGCGCCGGGTGCGGCGGCGAGTATTTCCTTGCGGATCGCCGTCGGCTCCTCGGAGCGGGGATTGTCGTCGGTGACGATGACGAGGTCGGCAAGGCGGGTGGCGATCTCGCCCATGATCGGACGCTTGCCGCGATCGCGGTCGCCGCCGCAGCCGAAGACGACGACGACGCGGCCCGTGGTGAACGGACGGACCGAGGCGAGCACGTTCTCCAGCGCGTCGGGCTTGTGCGCATAGTCGACATAGACGGGTGCACCGCCCGGCGTCGTGCCGACGAGGTCGAGCCGGCCGGGCGCGCCCTCGAGGTGCTCCAGTGCCGCGAGCGCATCGCCGACCGGCGTTCCGGTGGCGGCGGCAAGGCCGGCGGCGACCAGCGCGTTGGATATCTGGAAATCGCCGGCGAGCGGCAGATCGATCTCGTGCAGCACGCCATCGGCGACGATCTCGGCGCGCTGGCGGAACCGCTCGTGCTCGACGCGCTTCAGCGTCAGGAAATCGCCGTGGCGGCCGACGGTCAGCACATCGAGGCCGGCGGCTTTTGCCGCGTCGATCGTCGGCTTCGACCAGCGGTCGTCGGCGAAGATGACGGCCGGCGCCCTCTTGGGCAGCAGCGTGTCGAACAGGCGCAGCTTGGCGCGATGATAGTCCTCTACCGTCGGATGATAGTCCATGTGGTCGCGGCCGAGATTGGTGAAGCCGCCGGCGGCGAGCCTCACGCCGTCGAGCCGGCGCTGGTCGAGGCCATGGCTGGAGGCTTCCATCGCGGCGTGGGTGACGCCGGCATCGGCAAGCTCGGCGAGCAGCTTGTGGAGTTCGACGGGATCGGGGGTGGTGAGCGAACCGTATTCGTTGCGGCCGGGCGCGACGACGCCGGTGGTGCCGATGCTGGCCGCCTTGTGGCCGGTCCGCCCCCAGATCTGGCGCGTGAAGGCGGCGACCGAGGTCTTGCCGCTGGTGCCGGTGACGGCGACCATGGTATCGGGCTGGCGCGGGAAGATTTTCGCCGCCAGCACCGCCAGCGCGAGCCTTGGATCGTCGACCAGGAGCAGCGGCGCAGTCTGGACGTCGAGCACGGCGTTTTTCGCAGCGACGATCGCCGCTGCCCCCCGTCGGGCGGCGTCGGATGCGTAGGAGGCCCCGTCGGCCTTGCTGCCGGCGACGGCGACGAAGAACATGCCTGGCGCGACCTTGCGCGAATCCGAGGTCACCCCGGTGACCTCGGCGTCGATGGACACGCCGCCTTCGGCGCTAAGC
>JALYWP010000055.1 GCA_030852655.1 Pseudomonadota bacterium
TGACGGCGAGCCGCCACCGCCCTTCCGGCGTCGCGTAGGCACGCAGCAACAGCCCGTCGCGGTCGACGACCTCGGTGGAGATTATGGGCGTTTCGGCCAGCGGAGGCGGAAAGGCGCGATCGGCGGCCTCGAAGGCGACCCACGAAGCCGCTGCGAGTGCGGCCAGCGAGCCACCTGCGATCGCACCACGCCGTAGCCATTTTTTCAGGCGCATGGCCTGCCCCTCTAAGGCGCCCTGACCTCCATCATGCCGGTCGAGGTGCGAGCCGAATATTGCGGCCGGTACATGTCCTCGACGCCGGCGGCTGGATGCACGAACACCCCGGGCGTCACCGCGCGCACCACATAGGCGAGCGTGATGTCGCGGCTTGCCCCTTCCTCGCGGTCGAATGCCGCGATGAAGCGGTCGTCGCGGAACTCCAGATGCGCGGCATCGGTGCGTTGCAGCCAGGCGAAATTGGCCAGGTCCGCACTCGATACGAGCCGAGGATTGTCGATCTCGAAACCGGCCGGCAAGAGGTCGTTGACCAGTACGCGCGAGGCCCAGTCGTTGTCCTCGGTGATGCGCAGCACGACGACGAAGCGCTCGTTCTGCGTCACTTCGGTGACGTTCGCTTCGCTGCCGTCTATCCGGTAATAGGTGCGCGAGATGGTGAACCCATCGCCGCCGGCCGGCAGCGGCTGCGCGGGGGCCGCGACCGTCGTCACCACGGCCTGGATCGGCGTGTTGCCAGCGTTGCCGATGACGATCGGCTGCGCCAGCAGTTCCTCGCCGGTCACCGTTCTCGAAAAGGCGCCGGTATAGGGTTGCCCGTCTACAGTGAGTTGGAGCGCTGCATTGCCGGCCTGCAGCGCGCGCGCCGCAAGCAGCATCCAGGCGTTGTCCTGCGTGCTCGTCCAGCGTGCCCTGTCGCGATCGGCCGAGACGATGCTGATGAGCTCGGGAACGATCGACGGGGTCGGCCGGCTTTCGGCGGCAAGCGCCAGGATGGCGGCGCCGTCGCGCAGCTTCGAGCCGTAGTCGGAGCGGTACCAGTTGTGTTCCGGCGTGGCCTTGGCGAGCTGGAGGGCAGCCGTGAAGGCGGCTTGCGAGCGTTGCGCATCGCCGTAGAGGGCAAGGCTCGCACCGAGCTGCGCCACCGCCATCGGGCTTGAAAACGCCTCCAGCTGCGTATCGGAATAATAGCGGAGGTCGCCGACCGATGCCCGCTTGTTGCGGGCGAGCACGTAGAGCGCATAGGCGATCTCCGAGCCGCGGTCCTCGAGGTCGATGTCGTAGGCCAGCGAGTTTTGCAGGTTCGACAGCGCCTGGCTCATCGCCTGCGCCGGCACATTGTAACCTTTCTCTCGGGCGCGGGTCAGGAAATCGGAGACATAGGCATCGAGCCAGAGGTCGCCCGAGCCCGGGCTCCAGAGGCCGAAGCTGCCTGACGAGGACTGGTAGTTGAGAACGCGCCAGATCGCATCCTGGATGCGCTCCTTCAGTTCCGGCTCGTCCTTCATGCCGGCTCCGGCAGCCAGTTCGCTGACATAGAGCAGCGGCAGCGCACGGCTGGTCGTCTGCTCAGCGCAGCCATAAGGGTAGCGGTCGAGCGTCATCAGCATGGACGGCACGTCGAAGGCCGCCGACTGCGATACGCCAACGCTGACCGTCGCGTCTTCGAGCAGGCTTGCCGCAAGCAGTTCGCGGTCGACGCGCAGCGACGAACCGTTCGGGCCGAGATCGACGACCATGCGGGTGGTGACCGGCGTCGCAGCAGGGCGGACCGGCAGCGACAGCACCTGCTCGACTTCAAGGCCGTCGGCATGAGCGAGCCTCACCGTGATGCCGGCATTGCCGACGGTCTCGGCGGTCAGCGGAACCGTCATGGTGACGCGCTTGCCGCCGACGAGCGACAGCGTGTCGGGGAAGGCGCCGGCGGAGACGTCGCCGCCGGTCTCGATGTCGAACGAATAGTTTCCGTCGGGGCCGTCCGTGTTCGCCACGTCGAGCCGCATGACCGCCTCGTCGCCAGGCGCCAGGAAGCGCGGGAGTGCTGCGGTCACGACGATCGGATCGCGCACGATCACGTCCTGCTCGGCATGGCCGACGGCTTCCTTCGTCCACGCCACGGTCATGATGCGCACCGTGCCGTTGAACTGCGGGATGTCGAAGTCGACCGTCGCCTTGCCGTCCATGTCGAGGCGGACCGGGCCGGAGAAGAAGGCGACGAGCTTTTCAGTCGGCGGGTTGCCTTGGGCCTGCAGGGCGCCGGAGCCGTCGCCGCCGGTGCGGATGCGCCCCGTTGCGCCCAGCGAGCCGTCGATCAGGCGGCCGTAGAGGTCGCGCAGTTCGAGCCCCAGCCGGCGCTGGCCGAAGAACCATTCCACCGGATCGGGCGCCTCGTATCGGGTCAGGTTGAGGATGCCGACATCGACGGCGGCGACCATGACGTAGGCGTCGCTGCCGGGCGCCGCTCCGGTCACCGAGACGGGGATGGAGAGCGTCGAGCGCGGCGTCGACTTTTCGGGCGCGGAGGTTGCGACGGTCAGCTCGCGCTGGGCGGGATCGACCTTGAGCCATTTCACGCCGATGGCGCGGGCGGGCATGCGCGACTCCTGCGCCTCGCCCGGCCGGAACAGCGTCGCCGTGACATAGGCGCCGGCGCCCCAGTCGGCGCCGACCGGGATGTCGATAGTGGCGCCGCCTTCCGGCACTGTCGCCGAAATGGTGGTGATGAGTTTGTCCGCCCCGATGGCGACCAGCAGCTCGCCGCCGAAGCGTGGTGAGATTTTCAGCTTCGCCACTTCGCCGGGAGCATAGCTCTCCTTGTCGAGCGCGATCTCCAGCCCATCTGGCGTCTCGGTCGAGCTGGCGGTGACGAACCAGCCGGCGTCGAACTCGTAGCTGGTTGCCGGGCCGGCCGGGTCTGGCGTCTCGATCTCGAGCCGGTAGCGGCCCCAGTCGACGCTCTGCGAGATGGCGATCTCGCTGTCGGCGGCGATATCGATCGTGCCCGAGGCGACGGCCCTGGTGAAGGTCACCGGCTCGTAGTTCCAGTAATTGCCGGAACGATACCATTGGTAGTTCCGCTCGATCTTGACGAGTTTCCAGAGCGCGCCGGGGATCGCCTTGCGGTTGCCGTCCGGGTCCGATGCGATGACGGAGAACTTCGCCGTGCCGCCTTGCGGGACCTCGTCGCCGGAAAAATCCGGGCGGATGCCGATCATTTCCGCGTCGGGGCGTATGGCGATGTCCAGCGAACGCTCGACGGCGCGGCCTCCTGCCTCGCGCATGCGCAGTGTCACGGCGGCGTTGACGAAGCGGGTCGTCGACGGCACCTGGTCGACGGTCACGGGGAAGCGGGCCTTGCCGTCGCCACCGATGAAGGGCAGGCCAGTCAGCGGCGTGCGGTTGGCTTCACCTTCCTGCTCGTCGGCGAGGCCGAACCAATAGCCCTTGAAGCTGTCCCACTGGCGCGTGGTGGTCAGCGTCACCTCGCCTTCGAGCGTAAGGCCGGCAGCCGGCGCGCCATAGAGGAAGCGGCCGTCGACGGTGATCTCGGCCGTCTCGCCGGGTGCGATCTCCGGCTTGTCCGAAGTCATGTCGAACTCGATGCGATCGGGCACGAAGTCCTCGACCAGGAAGGCCTGGCTGGCGACCGCCGGTTCCTTCGGATCGGTGTGGATCGCCACCGTCCATGTCCCGCGCATGGCTGCGGCGGAGAGGCCAAGGTCGACGGCATGGCCGCCGGCCGCTGCGCCGTCCGAGACGATGCGGCGGTCCTCGACGCCGTCGGGGCGCGTGAAGATGAAGGAGAGCGGCAGGTTCTCGACCGCATCGGCTGCGCCGTTGCGGGCGAGTGCTGCGACATGCACGGTTTCGCCGGCGCGGTAGATGCCGCGCTCGGTCCATGCGTAGACGTCGAGCGCGCCGGGCGCTTCTCGTCCGGTGACGCCGCGGTCGGAGAGGTCGAAGCCGGCCTTGGTCATGTCGAGGAAGACGAAGTCCTCATCGCCGCTCGACGCCGTCAGCACGGCCGGCGCCATGCCGCCTTCGCCGCGGTGGAGGCCGGGGTTGAAGGTGGCGCGGCCCTCGGCATCGGTCGTCGCGGTGCCGAGTATCTCGTTGTTGCGGGCAAGCAGCGTCATCTCGACATTGGCAAGCGTCCTGGCCGTGCCGAGCGAGCGTGCGAAGACGTTGAGACCGTCCTGGCCGGTATAGGTGGACAGGCCGATGTCGGAGACGACGAACCACTGCGTGGCGCGCGGAATCCACGAATCGGTGCGGTCGTCCTTGGGCTGGGCGGTCAGCACATAGACGCCGGGTTTGCGGTCGGGCAGCGCCTCGTCGACCGGGAAGCTGGTGGTCACTTCCTTGTTGAGTTCGTTGACGATGGCCAGCTCGCCCTCCCAGACCGGCGCGCCGAGCTGGGTCGAGACGGTGTCCATGTCGTAATTGTCGAGCTGGCGCAGGAACTGGTAGCCGGACAGGAGCGGCGCCAGCGAGCGGTCGCCGACGCGGAAGAGCTTCATGTCGGCAACGTCCATGTTGACGGTGACGACCGGGATGCCGCGCCGCGCGGTGGAAGGAAGCACGAAGGCGTCGCCGGTGAAGCGGGCGGTCGCGGCGCGATCCTGAATGTAGATCGACAGCACGACCGGTCCTTCCAGCACCTCGCCGATCGCCGCCGGCAGGCCGGGGCGGAAGGCGATGCGGTAGTTGTGGCCGTGCTCGAGTCCTTCGACGCAGATCTGGCGGCCCTCGGCCTCGACGCTCTTCGGCGCCGCCTCGTCCACGGTCACGAAGGGAGCGTAGTCGATGCCGGCCTTGACGAGGTCTTCGCTGAACTGGGCACAGACGCGCGGCGAGGCGCTGTCGGCCTCGACCGTGTGCTCGACCACGCGAAAGCCCTTGCGCGCCTTGAGATCCTCGTATTCCGCGCGTACGCCGGCCGAATTCACCAATGCGAGGCTGGCCTCGTAGGCCTGCAGCGAGGGGCGGTAGAGGTCGCGGCGATCGAGGTTCACCGCGACGAGGGCGAGCGCCTCGGCTCGGGCAGGCGCGGTGCGCAGCAATTGATAGGCGTTGTAGGCGGCCGATGTCGCGTCGCTCTGCAGCGAAGCCCTTTCCTGGCTGTTGATGCCCTGGACGGCCAGCAGGACGCGCGACAGCTGCAGCCAGAGCGCTCCCTCATCGGGCGCCGTGGCGACGGCGGTGGTGAAGCGCTGCACGGCACTGCGCGGATCGCCGGTCCGCAGCGACATCTCGCCGGCCTCGGTGAGCGTCGCAAGGCCTTCCTCGCCGACCGCTACGCTGCCGTTGGTGAGACGCGTTCGCATCCTGGCGGCTTCGTCCGCCATCCATGCCGGGAAGTAGCTCAGCGCGGGTGGCGCGCCGATGTCGGGATCGCCGCTGATCGGGACGACCTTGCCGGCGACGGCATTGGAGAACGGCTTGAGGGTCGCGAAGTCGGACTTCAGGAAGCACCATTTCGCCTTGGTGTTGTAGGTGAATGCGCGGCACTGGCTGTCGCCGAGGCAGGATGTCTTGCACTGGTCGAGCGTGACGTTCTGCTCGGACCTCAGGTCGAAACCGAAATAGTCGGCATCCGAGGTGGTGACGATCTGGCGGACCTCGATGGCCCAGGCTGCGTTGATGAAAGCGAAGAAAAGGAACGTCAGAACCGAAACAACCGAAAGACCACGCGCGTGCATCGCTGCATCTCCCCCAAAGTACGATCCGTCCCGCCGCGGCGCACCCAGGCGCCCGAACACGCCCGACGGCGACAGGAAGCCGCCTGTCACGGTCCGGTTTGCGCATGCGGCCCGGCATGCTATGTGGCCAACTCCTCGTCCGACAAGACAATTCTAGGGCGACAAGAGACCCAAGTGCCATTTCTGACACATCGATTGTGGCTCCTTTACGAGCGCTTCAGAACTTCATTCCAATTTTAGGTTTGATGGTTAGTTTGGAGGAGATGACAGTCAAGCGCGCGGCAAGTAACGGTCGGCAGATTGCAGGGCGCAGCGCGCGCATCCTGCTCTGCGCCCTGTTGTCGGGCACCGCCGCGGTGACGCACACGCCGGCCGCCAACGCCTTCGAACTCTTCGGTTTCAAGCTTTTCGGTTCCGGCGACGAGGAAGGCGAGGATATCGTCGATCCGCTGAACTACACCGTGACGCTGACTGTCAAAGGCGATGACGAGCGGCTCAGGGAGACGCTCGAAGAGGCTTCGTCCCTCGTTCAGGACGTCGAACGTCCGGTTTCCGGCTCGCTCGGGCTGATGGCGAAGGCGCGTGGCGACCGCAAGCAGCTCATCGCCGCGCTATATGCCGAAGCCCGATATGACGGCGTGGTCGAGATCGCCATCAACGGGCAGCCGATCGACGATTTGCCGCCGGATGCAGATTTCGGCGCCGGACCGGTGCCGGTGACCATCACCGTCGATCCCGGCGCCGTGTTCACGCTCGGCGAAATAAGGCTGAAGGGTGATGCCGCCAGCCTGATGCCGGCGGAATTCGGGCTCATTCCCGGTGGCGCTGCCGGTTCTACCGCGATCCTGAAAGCCGAAGCCGATATCGTGCGCCGCCTGAAGGAGGAGGGGCGGCCGCTCGCCGCCATCACCGGCCGCGATATCGTCGCCGACCACGATACCGCCACGCTGGCCGTTACGCTCGATGTCGCTGCCGGGCCTGTCGCCGGATACGGCCCGACGACCGTTTCGGGCGTCGAGACCATGGATCCCGGCTTCACCGCCTATGTGACCGGGCTCAAGGAGGGCAGGCAGTACTCGCCCAGGGAGGTAGAGGAAGCGCGCGACCGGCTGCTCGCGCTCGGCGTGTTCTCCAGCGTGACGGTGAGGGAAGGGACGGAGCTCGACGCAAGCGGCCAGATCCCGATCGCCGTCGAGGTCAGCGAGCGCAAGCTGCGTTATTACGGTGTCGGCGCGACCTTCTCGAGCACAGAGGGGCTGGGCGTTGAAGGTTATTGGGGCCACCGCAATCTGTTCGGCGGCGCCGAGACGCTGCGCATCGAAGGCTCGATCGGCCGCATCGGCGCCGAGGACCTGGCCGACGTCGACAGGCTGAACTACAATGCCGCCATCCTGTTCGAGAAGCCTGCCGTCCTGGGGCCGGATTCGAAGTTCTTTTCGCGCTTCCGCACCGTCTACGAGCATCCGGACGCCTATGACCGCTTCTCCACGGAGATCGCGGCGGGCCTCTCCTACCAGTTCACGCGCGAGCAGAGCGGTTCGGTCGAGGCCTCGCTGGAATACGAGGATGTCACCGACTTCTTCCATCCCGACGGACAGCGCCATCTTATAGCCAGCTTGCCGACGCAATATGTCTTCGACAACCGGGACGACAAGCTGAACGCGAAGCGCGGGTTCAGGGCGCTGGCCTTTGCCGAGCCCGCCCATGACTTCATTACCGGAGCGACCTTCGTGAAATTCCGCGGCGAGCTCTCCGCCTACAAGGCCATCGACGATGCAAGGCGCTTCGTGGTGGCCGGACGCGTGGCGGCAGGGTCGATTGTCGGCGCATCCCTTGACGACATTCCGGCCGACCGGCGCTTTTATGTCGGCGGCGGAGGATCGGTTCGCGGCTACGAATATCAGGGCATCGGCCCGAAGGACCCCGAAGGCAATCCGATCGGCGGGCGTTCCTACGTGGAACTGTCCAGCGAGTTGCGCGTGCAGGTCACCGAGACGATCGGCATCGTGCCTTTCGTCGACGCGGGCGCGGTGTCGGAAGACGAATTCCTGGGTTCGGCGCGCTTCAAGGTCGGCGCCGGCGTCGGCCTGCGCTATCTGACGCCGTTCGGGCCGCTCCGCATCGATGCGGCGGTGCCGCTGAACCGCGGCCCGGGCGATCCGAGCTTCGCCATCTATGCCGGCGTGGGCCAGGCGTTCTGACCGATGCGGTATTTCAAGGTCATAGCGCGCATCATCCGCTACACGATCTATGCTGCGCTCGCTTTCGCGATCGCGGCGATCGCAGTGCTGACGCTGACCGAACGCGGCCGGGAAAATCTCGCCGGGCTGATTTCGGACTTCGCCTCCTCGCCGGGGCAGACGATCCGGATATCGGGCATTGACGGCATCTGGTCAGGCAATTTCACGCTGGAAAGCCTTGTGCTGGAAGATGCCGAAGGGCCGTGGCTGGTCGGTCGCAACATCGCGGTCGACTGGTCGCCGCTCAGGTTGATCACCAAGACGTTCCAGGCCGACCGCATCCATGCCGAGCGGATCGAGGTCGCGCGCGCGCCCAAGCCCGCGAGCGAGCCGAAGGAGGAGGCCGGTTCCTTCTCCCTGCCGGTGTCGATCGATGTCAGGCAGATCGACCTGCCTGACATCGCGCTTGGCCCAGAGCTTGCCGGCGGCGTCGCTTCGGTCGCCGCGAAGGGCTCCGCACAGGCGCAGACCTCGCCGCTCGAAGTCGTGTCGCAGTTCAACGTGGCGCGCAGCGACGGACGCGCCGGCAACGTCGACGCCACCATCGACTTCGCGCCCGCCGACAACCGTCTGGACATTGAAGTCCGCGCCTCCGAGCCGCAAGGCGGCATCCTCGCCAATCTCCTCGGGCTGCCCGGCGAACCGCCGGTCGAGATCAACGTGTCGGGCAGCGGGCCAGCCGCCAACTGGTCGGGCAGCGGCACGTTTGCGGTCGACGGAACGGTCGTCACCCGCGTCGAAGGACGCCACCAGTTCACCGATGGGGGCAGTGCGGTCGAGGCCATGGGCAATGGCGATTTCGAACGCTTCATGCCCGAGGATTTGAAGCCGCTGCTCGCCGGGAATTCGACGTTCGACTTTGCCGGCACGTTGACCGGGGCCGGCGGCATTGCCATCGAGCGCGCCACCATTGAAAGCAACGCGATCAGGGGCACCGCCTCGGGCACGCTCGACCCCCAGGGCGCCAGCGACTTCGCGCTGCAGGTCGATGCGGCGGAGGAGGGCGTGCCGCTTTCATTCGGCACCGAAGACGCGCCGATCGACATCGTCGTCCAATCCGCTTCCATTCGCGCGCTCGGCGACGGGCGCGAGCCGAACCTCGACATCGTGGCGTCGCTGCCGAAGGTCGCGACCAACGACGCGGAGTTGCGCGACCTGGCGATTGCGCTGCATTCCGACGCCTTCAACATCCAGGCGCGCACGGGACCGGTGACGGGAACCGCGACGGCGGCCGCCCTGATCATCGACAATCCGACCATCGCGCCGCTGGTCGCGGGCAAGATCAGCGCCGGGATCGCCGGCACGCTGACGACGGATTCGCTCACCGTCGCCGACGGCAATCTCGGCAGCGACGCGCTGGACGGCAAGTTCACCGGCGACGTGTCGCTGGTCGACGGCTCCGTCACGCTCAAGCTCAACGCCGACGTGGCGTCGGCTGCGCTGCCGTCGGCGGTGCGGCCGGCGCTGGCGGAACGGGTGCAACTCGATGCCGATGTTTCCCGCGATCATGAGGGCATGGTTTCGGCCGACCCCTTCGCCATCTCGTCGGGCGAACTCTCTGCGTCGGGCAGGGTGCGTACCGCGAACCAGCAAATCGATGCCGAAATCGCCGGCCGGCTCGGCGATGTCGGCCTGCTCGCACAGGGCGCTTCGGGCGGCGTCGATCTTGCGGTGACGGCCGAAGGCGCTCTGGCCGCGCCCGACGTCTCGCTGACGGTGACGAGCGACCGCATCGAGGCTGCCGGCCGCGAGATCGCCGACCTGAAACTGACTGCGACCGGCAAGGCCGACATGGACAATCCGGCGGCCGATGTGTCGCTGACGGGCACGGTCGGAGGCGAGGCGCTCGACGGCAAGGCCAAGCTCTCGACCTCCGATGGCAGGCGTGAGGTGCAGGGGCTGACGCTGTCGCTGGGAGAAAACCGCATTGCCGGCGACCTGGTGCTGGACGAGAAGTTCCTGCCGCTCGGCACTGTCGACTTCCAACTCCCCGATGTCGGCGCGCTTGCCGCGCTGGCGCTGGAAACGGTGAAGGGGGACCTCAACGGCACGATCAGCTTCACCGACAATGAAGGCAAGCCGGAGCTTGCGGTGAACGCGACGACCACCTCGATTTCGCGCGGCGACATCACCGCCGCGAACGTCGCCATCGATGCGACGGTCAGCGACTATGTCGCCGCGCCCGCAGTGTCGGGCCGCGTGCAGGCGGCGACCGTCACCTCGGGCAAGACGGTGGTCAGCGACATCGACGTGACGCTGACCCGGCAGGCCGGCTGGACCGGCTTCGACGGCGGCGCGACGGTGTCGGATATTCCGGCGCGGGCATCGGGCCGCGTGCAGGTGGCGAATGGCCGGACGGTGATCGAACTGGCATCGGGTCAAGCTACGGTGCGTGGACTGAGGGCGGCGCTGGAGCGCCCGTCCAGGGTCGAAATCGCCAACGGCACGACGACGCTGGACAATGTCGCGGTCGATGTGGGCGGCGGCACTGCCGTGGTATCGGGCACGGCCGGCTCGGCGCTGAACCTCAATGCGACGCTGACAGCCATACCCGCCTCGGTCGTGAACAGTTTCGCGCCGGGTCTCGATGCGGCGGGCGCGATTTCCGGCACCGCAAGGGTGACCGGCGCGGCGGCCGACCCTGCGGTCAGCTATTCGCTGGATTGGTCTGGCGCGCAGGTGGCGCAGACGCGCTCGGCCGGGTTTGGCGCATTCAGCGTCGCTTCCAGCGGTGATTTTTCGGGCGGCAGGCTGACGTTCCAGGCCAATGCCTCGGGCGGCGGCGGGCTCGGCCTCAGCGGCGGCGGCACGGTCGACACGGGTTCGCGCGCGCTTTCGCTCGATTTTTCGGGCGGCGTGCCGTTCACCTTCCTGTCGGCGAAGCTGGCCGCTTCGGGCCTGTCGCTGACGGGCAGTTCGAACGTCAATGTCCAGGTGCGCGGCACATTCAATTCGCCGACCATCGGCGGCTCCCTGTCGACTTCCGGGGCGCGCTTCGTCGCCGCGGAGTCGGGCATCGCCATCAACGACATACGCGCCGAGATCGCGATGGCCAACAACACGGCGACGATCCGCACGCTGACCGGCAATCTGTCGACCGGCGGGAGCATATCCGGATCGGGCACGGTCGGCATCGCCGCCGGCAGCGGTTTTCCCGCCGACATCGCGCTCAGGATCAGCAATGGGCGCTACACCGACGGCCGCGTCGTCACCACGACGATGAATGGTGACCTCGCCATCAAGGGACCATTGGTGTCGCAGCCGACCCTGTCGGGCACGTTGAATCTGGACAAGACCGTCATCACCGTGCCGGACCGGCTGCCTGGCTCGCTCGCCGCGCTCGACGTGAGGCACAAGAACGCCACGCCGGCCGTCAGGGCGCAGCAGGAAGCGCTGGCGCCGTCGACGGCCACCGGCGGCGGTTCGGGCGCGCTGACGCTCGACCTGACGGTGAATGCCGGCAACCAGATATTCGTCACCGGCCGTGGCCTCGACGCGGAACTGGGCGGCAGTCTGCGGCTCACCGGATCGACGGCCGCGCCGCAGGCGGTCGGCCAGTTCACGCTGCGGCGCGGGCGGCTCTCCCTGCTCGGCAGGCGGCTGACCTTCTCGCGTGGCACGATCGACTTTGCCGGCTCGCTGGTGCCGAACCTCGACTTCGCAGCGGATTCCGAAGTCGGCGACACGACGGTGACCGTGACCGTCTCCGGCCCGGCCAATGATCCACACTTCGATTTTACGTCGGTTCCCGCCTTGCCGCAGGACGAGGTGCTGGCCCGGCTCATCTTCGGGCGCTCGCTTTCCAATCTGTCGCCGTTGCAGATCGCGCAGCTTGCCGACGCCGCGGCGTCGCTTGCCGGTGCGGGCGGCAGTTCCTCGCTGCTCCAGTCGCTGCGCAGCGCTGTCGGCGTCGACGATCTCGACATCCGGACCAATGAGGACGGCAGCACGTCGGTGGCGGCCGGAAAATATCTGAACGATCGCACTTATTTCTCGCTGGAAAAAGGCGACAAGGCCGGATCGGGCAAGGCCAGGATCGACCTCGACATCGGCCGGGGCGTCAAGCTGCGCGGCGAGGCGAACGACAGCGGCGAGGCCAAGGGCGGCATCTTCTTCGAACGCGAATACTGATCGCCCGACGCCGCTTCCCGCCCTTTCCACACATCTTTGGAG